>NZ_LDVA01000333.1:0-18237 GCF_050768715.1 Burkholderia sp. ZZQ-2
AGCCGACGTTCAATCCGGCACCGCGCGCGCGTTGCCGCTGTCGCGTGGCGCCGATGCGCCGCACCGCCCCGTCGCGCTCGACGACGTGCCGCTCAACCGTTTCCACGTGAAGATCGCCGGCCTGACGTTCGGCGCGCATTTCACCGAAGGCTACACGCTCGGCACGATCGGCTACGCGCTCGCCGCGCTCGGCAGGCAGATGCCGATCGACGCGTTCTGGATGGGGATGATCGGCAGCTCGGCGCTGATCGGCATCTTCCTCGGCAGCCTCGTGTTCGGCTGGCTGTCCGACCGGATGGGCCGCCAGAAGATCTTCCTGACGAGCTTCGTGATCATCACGGCGGCCGCGTTCGCGCAGTTCTTTGTCACGTCGCCGCTCGAACTGTGCGTACTGCGCGTGCTGATCGGCTTCGGGATGGGCGGCGATTTCACCGTCGGCCACGCGATCCTCGCCGAATTCTCGCCACGCAAGCATCGCGGCACGCTGCTCGGCTCGTTCAGCGTGATCTGGACGATCGGCTATGTCGCCGCGAACGTGCTCGGCCTCGCATACGGCGACGCCACGCCCGATGCATGGCGCTGGCTGCTCGCATCGGCTGCTTTGCCGGCGCTGATCGTGCTGGTCCTGCGGATCGGTACACCCGAATCGCCGCGCTGGCTGCTCGGCAAGGGCCGCGTGCAGGAAGCACGCGCGATCGTCGCGAAGCATTTCGGGCCGCACGTGATGCTCGACGGTTCGACCGAACCGCATGCGAATGCCGGTTTCGCGCGGCTGTTCCAGCGTGACCTGATCCGCCGCACGATTTTCAACTGTGCGTTCTTCGTGTGCCTCGTGATTCCGTATTTCGCGATCTACACGTTCCTGCCGACGATCCTGAAGACGATCGGCCTCGCCGAAGGCTTCGGTGCGGACCTGCTGCTGAACGCGTTCCTCGTGCTGGGCGCGCTGATCGGCATAGGGCTGACGATCCGGCTGTCGCGACGCGGTTTCCTGATCGGCTCGTTCGCGGTGACGTGCGCGTCACTCGTCGCGCTCGCGGTGCTGCCGTCGGCGGCGGCCGTCGCGATGATCGTCGCGTTCGCGATCTTCACGCTGACGATGTCGGCGTTCAGCAATCTCGTCGGCGTGTTCCCGCCCGAGTGCTTCCCGACCGAAGTCCGCGCGAGCGGCGTGGGCCTCGCGATCGCGTGCAGCCGGCTCGGTTCGGCGATCGGCACGTTCCTGCTGCCGGCCGGCATCGCGACGCTCGGCTTTCACGCGACGATGTTCGCGCTCGCGGGCGTGCTGCTGGTGGGGATGATCGTGTCGATCGCGTGGGCGCCGGAGACGAAACATCTGACGCTGGAGGAGGCGTCGGGGCATTGACGACGGAGGCGGGTGGCGTGCCCGCCTGCTTCGTCACGCTCGTTGCTTTCGCTTCGACTCGCCGCCGATGCACGCCGGCGGTGCCGATCGCGATTCGAACGCACCCGGCCGCGGCCGGGTTCGCTCATTCCGGACGCGATGCGGTGCACGCGTTCGTTCAGAACAGAATCGACGCGTAGTCCCGCGCGCCGTGCAGGATGTGAAGAATGTCGATCCGCGCCGGCGGATCACCGACGACCCGATAGAAGATCTGATAGTTGCCGTACACGCGGTGCCGCACGCCGTGACGCTCGAAGCGCGGCACCAGCGGAAACGCCAGCGGCATCACGGCCAGACTCATGCACTTGTCGCGAATCTCCTGCACGAACGTCACGGCGCGTTGCGGGTTGTCGCGTGCGATGTAATCGGCGACCGCTTCGAGTTCGTCAATCGCAAAATCGGACAGGCGCACGATCAGGCCTGCCGATCCGCCTGCGCCCGATACTTCGCCTCGAGACGGTCGAAGACTTCCGCCGCCTCGGCACCGCGTCCTGCTTCCGCATCGGCCAGGCTGCGCGCGATCACCGCGTCCAGCGCATTCAGTTGCGTCTCGCGATCCTGGATCAGGCGCACGCCTTCGCGCAGCACTTCGCTCTTGGATCCGTAGCGCCCCGATTCGACCAGCTTCGCGACGTAAGCCTCCAGTTGCTGGCCCAGTTCCGCACTGATCATGTCGACCTCCCGACCGGATTGAATTCGATCCGCCGAGCGTACCTTGGTTATCAACTATTATCAAGAAGACACGCTCCGGACGGAACGGCGCGAACACTTTCACGGCCGATCGGGTGAATGGACGGAACGGGATTCAGGCAGGCTGCTGCTGCGGTGCCGGCATTCATCCGGGTTTCGCCTTCACTCGTGTAGCCTTGCCGAACGCCCACCATGCGAACACCGATCATGATTGAAGACATCGTCACGCCACAACCCGGCCTGAAGGTCTACCCGTCGGACACCGACGTCTTTGCCGAGGCCGATGCCGCACTCGCGCGCCATCTGCATCCGCTCGTGTCGATCGACCTGTCGACGGTCGATCCGTCGTGGCAGGGCTGGATCCACCTGCTCAGCCCGGTCGAACCTTATGACGGGCTCGTCGGGCAGGACACGGCCGCGTACCACAACGACTATCTTCGCGCGAACTGGATCGGGTTCCGGCTCGACGACGACAACCGCTACACGCTGCTCGGCGACCGGCGCTACTTCTATCTGGAAAACCCGCCCGACCCGCGGGACGCAGGCTATCGCAAGGAACTGGAAGCGCATTACGCCGAACAACAGGCCAGCATCGAAGCCGCGCGCAAGCGGTTCGCCGAATACGGCGTGCTCTACTCGTCCAACCAGTACGCGCCGGCCGAGCGCGATTTCAGCCAGGAAAAGCCGTGCAATCTCGTCGACCAGCTTGGCGGATCGGTCGGCTGGGGCAACTGGTCGGGCACCTCGGATTTCCCGGTCGACGACAGCGATCCGGACGACATCCGGCCGATCGGCCCCGACGGGGCGCGCTTTCGCTTCGTTGCCGGCGTGACCGGATGGGAATATCGCGCGGCGGGCGCCGACTGGATTCTCCTGTTTTACGAACCGGTCAGCCGCGTGGCGCTGCTGACGTTCGACTGGTCGTAAGGCGGGCGGGACGGCGGGCGTTCCGCCTCGTGGTTGGCCGTTCGGCGGACTCGGCGCGGCGGATTCGCGGCGATAGGCTGGGGTTTTCCGCTTTTCGACCGCAACCATGCCCGCCCGCCTTGTCGACCTCAGCCATGTCCTGCCGTACGAGACGACGTACTTCGACGACCGGCTGGCGGTCGAACGAAACGGCCTCGATATTTCCGCGTTGCTGGGTGTGGACGGTCACGTTCCCGACGCGTTGCTGGTTTCGTTGTGCGGCGCGCCGTCCGGCTCCGACGTTCAGGCCTATCTCGACAGCGCCGACAAGTTGACGTTTGCCGTCACCCATCCGACGCTGATTCGATCGGAAAACCGGATATCGGTATTCCGAACCGTTGACACGCGAGTGCTTGAACTCCGTGCAATCGATCTGGCCGACGGCGCGGTCGCCGGACTCGGCGCGGCAATGCTCTGGAGAATCGTTCGAGCGTGTGATACGTTGGACATCGCCCGGATCAGCGCCTTGGCGATGGGGGGCCGCAAATCGCCGCCGGAACCCGGCGGGCCCCGGCTCCATGGATACTACGCATGGCCGAGGTTCGGTTTCGATGCGCCCATTCCGGGCGCGCATGCGGATGAAGCAGCCCTGTTCCAGTATTTCCAGGGATATCCGGTCGGCTTGGCCGACGGGTCGCTTCGATCCCTGCGCACGCTCTATGCGACCCGGGTCGGGCGAGACTTCTGGCGAGTCGCCGGATCACATCGGTGGATGACATTCGACGTTACGCCGCATGGTGCATCCGTGCTGACACTGCAGGATTACTTGATCGAGAAGGGGATTTACGCATGACGGGAAAGCACAGCCGAATCGCCGGATTCCAGATTGCGCAGCCTTCGGCGGCACGCAGTCGCACAACGAACGGGAATCGTGTCGTCCGGCGCGCGGAAATGAGAAGACTCCTTGAAGAATTCCTCGCGCGCGAACTCCGTCGCAGTCTCGCGCATACGTCCGCCGCCGTGCTGGCCGCACCGCCGGCCGGTGCGTCGGCGCCGCCGCCGAGAGCCGTCTTCAACGTGGGGCGCATCGATCCGTCGAAGTCCACGTTGCCCATCATCTCGGAGGCCGAAGCCAAAGCTATCGGGGGCCGGGAAACGTTCATGCACTTCGGTCTGGATCCCGATCTGTACACCGCAACGTGTGACACTCTCTGACAGATCGGAATGAGAGGATCGGTGCGTGAACGATCGACGCGCGCATCGCAATCTCCCCGTCCGCCCCCCCTACCCCTTCCGCCCCACCTGCTCCCTCACCCACGCGGCAAACGCAAGCACGTGCTCGACCGCGACACTCTCCGGCTCGACATCGAGCCAATAGCCGAACGGCCCGATCGGCTGCACCGGCGACAGCCGCACGAGGCTGCCTTCAGCGATCTCCTCCTCGATCATGTTCAGGTCGACCACCGCGAGCCCCGCCCCCTTGCGCGCCGCGCGAATCGCCTGTTCGAGCGTGGAAAACTCGATGCCGTCGCCGATCCGCGCCACCGGCACGCCCGCCTGCTCGCACCAGTCGGCCCACAGCGTCAAGCGCTTGCCTTCGTGCAGCACATGCAGCGACGGCAGCCGGCCGAGCAGCACGTCGAGCGCATCGCCGCGATAACGCGGCGCACCGACGAGCGCGTGCCGCTCCATCATCAGCAGCTCCGACTGCATCCCCGTGCGCGCCGCGCGCCCGAAGCGGATGTGGCAATGGCAATCGTCGGCCGGCTCGGTGCGGATCGACAGCTCGACGTCGGGCAGCGTCTCCGCGAGCGTGCCGAGCCGCGGCGAGAACCACTGCGTCGCGAACGTCGGCGGCAGCGACACCGTCAGGCGCCGCTTCGCACCCGGCCGCGTGGCGACGACTTCGTCGACGCCGCGCTCGATCGTGTCGAACGCCTGCCCGATGAACGGCAGCAAGCGCTCGCCGGCCTCGGTCAGGCGCACGCCCTTGTGATCGCGCTCGAACAGCCGCGCGCCGAGCGCTTCCTCGAGCAGCCGGATCTGCCGGCTCACCGCCCCCTGGGTCACGCACAGCGAAACCGCCGCACGGTTGAAGCTCAGGTGACGCGCGGTCTCCTCGAAAAATCGCAGCGCGATCAACGATGGCAGGCGTCGCATGATGTGTGTCCCCTTCGTTCGTATCTTTCGTATCGTTCACGTCGTTCGTGCCGTTGCCGGCCGTCACCGCCGTCCATCCTGCGGGCCGCCTGATCGCAACCCTGCACGCCAGCCGCCGCGCCGTAAAAACCCCGAGGGCCCGCGCTCTCCTTCGCCTCCATTCATCGTCCCCGCGCCCGCGCCGCCCGCCTACAATAAGCATCCCGCACCAAACATGACACCGCCCCGTGAGACGCAAGATGCCGGCGCTGAACGCGCTGAAAGCCTTCGAGATGGCCGGCCGCACCGGCAGCTTCACGCGCGCGGCCGAACTGCTCAACGTAACGCAGAGCGCGGTGAGCCGCCAGGTTCGCCAGCTCGAAGGCCAGCTCGGCGAAACCCTGCTCGAGCGGCGTCATCACCAGCTCGAACTGACGGCGGCCGGCCGCGTGCTGCTGCGCGCGCTGCAGCAATCGTTCGACAAGATCGAGCTGACCGTCCGCAGCCTGCAGGAAAAAACCCACCTGAACCGCCTGCGCGCGAACGTGCCGCCCACCTTCGCCGCGCGCTGGCTGATGCCGCGGCTCGGCCGGCTGCGCGACGCGCATCCCGAATTCGAGCTGAGCCTCACGACCCGCATTCACGACAGTCTCGGCGAATCGCGCGTACTCGACTGCGCGATCCGGTTCGGCGACGGCGAATGGGACGGCTTCGACAACGCACTGCTGATGCAGGAGCAGCATATCGCCGTCTGCGCGCCGGCGCTGTATGCGCGGCTGCGACAGGACGGCGCGCCGATCGACCTGAACCGCTTCACGCTGCTGCACGTGCTCGCCACCGACGACCAGCGCTACCTGACCTGGCAGCACTGGCTGAAGGCCGCCGGCATCGCCGACGTCGACACGCGCGGCGGCTACGAATTCGACCTGCTCGACCACGCGATCCGCGCGGCGATCGACGGCCTCGGGATCACGATCGCCGATCGCCACATGGTCGCGCGCGAACTGGCGACCGGGCAACTGATGCAGGTGCTCAACGTGCACGTCGACGGCCATCAGTCGTACTGGTTCGTCACGCGGCCCGAACAGACGAACCTGCCGCACATCGTCCAGTTCCGCGACTGGCTGCAGCAGGAAGTGTGGCTCGCGAAGCGCCACCTCGAACCGTCGTCGCCGCTTCCGCAAGTGCCGCTGGCCTAGCAGCCCCCGCCCCGACCGACCGCGAACGCGGTCGACCGGCACGCGCGGGCGACACCTTACCGGCTTCCTCACCCGTCCGCATTCGGCGCCGTCTGAAAATGCGGCCCGGCCACCGCCCGCCCCGCGTCTGCCCCCCCCCCGGCCCGCGCCACGGCAGCCTTGCCGGACGGGCGATTCCGGCCGACAGCCCGAGTAACGTGCGTTTTTCTCATGCCCGGCACGAAAATAAGTCGTTTGTCGTGCGCTAAACGCATGAACAGAATGGCCTCTGTCCCGTGCCGCGCGTGTCGCCACCCGAAGCGATCCGCCTGCATTCATCGGAGGAGTCACTTCATGCGCACCGAACGCAATTACGTGAACGGCCGTTTCGTCGCCCCGGAAAGCGACGCGTTCATCGTCGTCCACAATCCCGCCACCGAAGCGCCGTTCGCGCGCGTGCCGGCCGCGACGCCGGCCGACGCACTCGCCGCCGTCGACGCCGCGGCCGCCGCGCAGAAGGCGTGGCGCAAGCTGCCGAGCGCCGAGCGCGCCGCGTACCTGCACCGCTTCGCCGACGCGCTGACCGCGCGTGCGCCCGAGATCGGCGCGGCGCTCGCGCAGGAATCCGGCAAGAGCGTCGAGGACGCGTCGAACGAAGCCGTCTACGCGGGCCAGATCACGCGCTATCACGCCGAGTGGGCACGCCGGATCGAGGGCGAGATCATCCCGAGCGATACGCCCGACGAGAACCTGTTCCTGCAGCGCGAGCCGATCGGCGTCGTCGCGTGCCTGATCCCGTTCAACTATCCCGTCTACACGCTGCTGCGCAAGGTCGCGCCCGCGCTGATCGCCGGCAACACCGTGGTCGTGCGGCCGAGCAACCACACGCCGGTATCCGCGTTCGAGATCGCGAAGGCGGCCGACGATGCGGGCTTCCCGCCGGGCGTCGTCAACCTCCTGACGATGGATCACGCGACGGCCGAAGCGCTGTGCACGCACCCGGCAGTCGGGATGATCACGCTGACCGGCAGCGTGAACGCGGGCCGCAAGGTGCTCGATTACTGCAAGGCGAACATCGCGAAGCCGTCGCTCGAACTCGGCGGCAAGACGCCCGCGATCATCGAGCCCGACGCCGATCTCGAACGCGCGGCCGCCGCACTCGTCGCGTCGAAGACGACCCATTGCGGCCAGCTCTGCACGGCGATCGAGCGCGTGTATGTACACGACAGCGTGCACGACCGTTTCGTCGCACTGCTGAAGGAGAAGATGGCGGCCGTGCGCATCGGCGACCGGGCGGAAGACGCCACGCGGATGGGCCCGCTCGTCAGCGCATCGGCACGCGCGCACATCCACGGGATGGTCGAACGCGCGATCGCGGCAGGCGCGACGCTCGAAACCGGCGGCGCGATCCCCGACGGCCCCGGCTTCTTCTACCCGGCCACGCTGCTCACCGGCGTGCGGCAGGACATGGAGATCGTGCAGGAGGAGACCTTCGGCCCGATCATGCCGGTGCTGCGCTACGCGACGATCGACGAAGCGATCGCGCAGGCGAACGACCACCAGTTCGGTCTGTCGTCGGTGCTCTACACCGAGCGCTACCGCACCGCGATGACCGTCGCGAACGCGATCGAAGCCGGCGAGCTGTACGTGAACCGCACGCCGGCCGATCCGTACCAGGGCTTCCATGCCGGCTGGAAACGTTCGGGCCTCGGCGGCGACGACGGCAAGCACGGGATGCTCGAATTCACGCAGACGCGCCTCGTCGTCATGAAGTACTGACACCGCGATACCCACGCACCGCTTCCGGCGCGCGCACCGACGCACCACGCCGCGCGCCGCCCCTGCCCCGACCAGACCATAAAAAAACTGCAGGCGTCCGCCTCACGGACGCCTGATGGAGGAAGACATCATGCCGACCCAACCGTCGACGCCCGCCGCGTCGCTCGCGTTGCACGACGACGCTCACGCGTCGCAGCACTCCCGCGCGCAACGCTACCTGCAACTGCTGCTGCTCGTGATTGCCGCAGGCGCGATCTATCCGATGCTGTATCTGCGGCAGGTGTACCAGCCGACGATGCTGCAGTTCTTCCATATCGACGACGTGCAGCTCGGCTACCTGTATTCGTCGCTCGGCACGATCTTCCTCGTCAGCTACCTGCCGAGCGGCTGGCTCGCCGACCGCCTGTCGCCGCGCTGGCTGATCTGCTTCTCGCTGCTCGCGACGGGCGCGCTCGGGCTCGCCTACGCGACCGGGCCGTCGTTCGACACGCTCGTGCTGATCTTCGGCGGCTGGGGGCTGACCACCGGCCTCACGTTCTGGGCCGCCGTGATCAAGCGCGTGAACATGATCGCGGGCCCCGACGAACAGGGCCGCTTCTTCGGGCTGCTCGACGGCGGCCGCGGGCTCGTCGAGGCGCTGCTCGCGACGATCGCGATCACGCTGTTCGCCTACGTGACGCAGGCGCACGGCGGCACCGACGCGGCCGGCTTCAGGCTCGTCGTGCACCTGTACGCATTCTTCTGCATCGCGCTCGGCGTGCTGCTCGCGCTGGTGAAGGATCCGGCGGGCGCGAGCGACCGTGCGGCCGCCGCGCAGCGCCGCACCGGCAGCGACCGCCAGGGCAACGTGCTGACCGACCTGAAGACGCTCGCGGCGATCCCCGAGCTGTGGCTCGTCGCCGCGATCGTGTTCTGCGGCTACCAGGTGTTCTGGGCGACCTACAGCTTCTCGGCCTATCTGCACGAAGGCAATTTCGGGCTCAGCGCGACGGCGGCCGGCTTCATCACGACGCTCAAGCTGTGGATGCGCCCGATCGGCGGCATCGGCGGCGGCTTCCTCGGCGACCGCGTATCGAAGGTGTCGGTGCTGTTCTGGGCGCTGGTGCTCGCCGCGCTGTTGCTTGTCGGCCTGATCGCCGCGCCCGCGCACAGCCCGCAGGCGATGCTCGTCGTGCTCGTGCTGTTCATCGGCATCCTCACCTACGCGATCCGCGGCCTGTACTGGTCGCTGCTCGACGACTGCAAGGTGCCGACGCATTGCGCCGGCCTCGCGATCGGCCTGATCTCGGTGCTCGGCTATTCGCCCGACGTGTTCGTGCCGCTGATCAACGGCTACGTGACGCAGGCCTTCCCGGGCGCGCACGGCTACCAGCTCTATTTCGGCTACATCGCGGCCATCGCGCTCTGCGGCGCGGGCGCGGCCGCCTTCCTCAAATACCGCCTCACCCGCATTCACCGAATCCAGGAGTCCGCATGAAGATCGTTTCGCTCGAAACCCATATCGTCGCCGTGCCGCCGCCGCATGTCGGCGGGATGTACTGGATCTTCGTGAAGCTGAAGACCGACGACGGCATCGAAGGCGTCGGCGAGATCTATTCGGCGACGTTCGGCCCGAAGGCGATGGCCCCGATCATCGAAGACGTGTTCGAACGCCACCTGCTGAACCGCGATCCGCATCACGTCGAACGGCTGTTCCGCCAGGCCTATTCGAGCGGCTTCACGCAGCGACCGGATCTCACGATGATGGGTGTCGTCAGCGGCCTCGAAATGGCGTGCTGGGACATCATCGGCAAGGCCGCCGGCAAGCCCGTGTACGAACTGCTCGGCGGGCAGATCCACGAGCGGCTGCGCTCGTACACGTACCTGTACCCGAAGAACGCGAAGGGCGAATACGACTACGACGATCCCGATCTCGCGGCCGAATGCGCGGCCGAGAACGTGAAGCTCGGCTTCACCGCCGTGAAGTTCGACCCGGCCGGCCCGTACACGGCCTACTCGGGCCACCAGCTGTCGCTGGACGTGCTCGACCGCTGCGAGACGTTCTGCCGCAAGGTGCGCGAAGCCGTCGGCAGCAAGGCCGACCTGCTGTTCGGCACGCACGGGCAGATGGTGCCGTCGTCGGCGATCCGGCTCGCGAAGCGGCTCGAGAAGTACGACCCGCTGTGGTTCGAGGAGCCGGTTCCCCCCGGCCAGGAAGAAGCGATCGCGCAAGTCGCGAAGCACACGTCGATCCCGATCGCGACCGGCGAGCGCCTGACCACCAAGTACGAGTTCCACAAGCTGCTGCAGGCGGGCGGCGCGTCGATCCTGCAGCTGAACGCCGCACGCGTGGGCGGCCTGCTCGAAGCGAAGAAGATCGCGACGCTCGCCGAAGTGCACTACGCGCAGGTCGCACCGCACCTGTACAACGGGCCGGTGGGCGCCGCCGCGAGCATCCAGCTCGCGACCTGCACGCCGAACTTCCTGATCCAGGAAAGCATCATGACGTGGGGCGGTTTCCATGCCGAAGTCGTGAAGAAGCCGATCCGCTGGGAGGACGGCTACATCATCCCGTCGAACGAGCCGGGCCTCGGCATCGAGCTCGACATGGACGTCGTGCGGCGCCACACGCCGTACACGGGCGAACGGCTGCACCTGCAGATGGGCGAGCACCCCGTCGACGTGAAGGATCTCGCCCCCGCGAAGGGCTGAGCGCAAAGGACAGACATGAGCTACGACTACATCATCGTCGGCGCGGGCTCGGCCGGCTGCATCCTCGCGAACCGCCTGAGCGAATCGGGCCGGCACTCGGTGCTGCTGCTCGAGGCGGGCGAACGCGACGCGTCGTTCTGGTTCAAGGTGCCGGTCGGCTTCACGAAGACCTACTACAACCGCCGCTACAACTGGATGTACTACAGCGAGCCCGAAGCGCAGCTCGCCGATCGCAAGCTGTACTGCCCGCGCGGCAAGGTGGTCGGCGGGTCGGGCTCGATCAACGCGATGGTCTACGTGCGCGGCCAGCGCAGCGACTACGACGACTGGGCGGCCGCCGGCAATCCGGGCTGGGCGTACGACGACGTGCTGCCGTACTTCCGCAAGCTCGAAACCCACGCGGCCGGCACGACCGATCCGCAGCATCACGGCGCGACGGGGCCGATTCACATCACGTCGATGAAGGCCGACGTGCATCCGATCGTCCACGAGTTCCTGAAGGGCTGCGGCGAACTGAACCTGCCGCGCACCGACGACTTCAACGGCGCGCAGTTCGAAGGCGCGGGCATCTACGACCTGAACACGAAGAACGGCGAACGCTGCTCCAGCAGCTTCGCGTACCTGCGTCCCGCGCTGGGCCGCGCGAACCTCACGCTGCGCGCTGGCGTGCTCGTGCGGCGCGTGACGTTCGACGGCACGCGCGCCACCGGCGTGGTCGTCGCGGGCGAGCGCGGCGACGAAACGCTCGTCGCCGCGCGCGAGGTGATCCTCGCGGCCGGCGCGGTCGATACGCCGAAGCTGCTGCAGCTGTCGGGCGTCGGCGATCCGGCGCTGCTCGCGCGCCGGCGCGTGCCGCTCGTGCATGCGCTGCCGGCCGTCGGCCGCAACCTGCAGGACCACCTGTGCGTGAGCTTCTACTTCAGGGCGAACCGGCCGACGCTGAACGACGAGATGGGCACGCTGCTCGGCAAGATGAAGATCGGGCTGCGCTACCTGCTGACGAAGCGCGGGCCGCTCGCGATGAGCGTGAACCAGGCCGGCGGCTTCTTCCGCGGCACGGATGACGCGCCGGAACCGAACCTCCAGCTCTACTTCAACCCGCTGTCGTACCGGATTCCGAAGAGCGACCGCGCGAGCATCAAGCCCGAGCCTTACTCGGGCTTCCTGATCGCGTTCAACCCGTGCCGGCCGACGAGCCGCGGCACGATCGAGATCGCGTCGAACCGCGCGGAAGATGCCGCGAAGATCCACGTCAACGCGCTCACCACGCGCAAGGATCTCGACGAAGCCGTGCAGGGCAGCAAGGTGATCCGTGCGCTGATGCGGGCACCGGCGCTGAAGTCGATGACCGTCGAGGAAATCTCGCCGGGGCCGCAGGTCGATTCCGACGAAGCGTTGCTGCAGTATTTCCGCGAGCAGTCGGGTTCGATCTACCACCTGTGCGGCTCGTGCGCGATGGGGCCGGACGCGGCGACGTCGGTGGTCGATGCGTCGCTGCGCGTGCACGGGCTGCAGGCGCTGCGGATCGTCGATGCGTCGGTGTTCCCGAACATCACGTCGGGCAACATCAACGCGCCGACGATGATGGTCGCGGAAAAGGGCGCGGATCTGATCCTGGCGGATGCGGGGCACGGCGAAGCGTCTGCCGTGAGCGCAAGCGAACGGGAAACGGTCACGCATTGAGGCGGCTGCGTTTTCGCCGATTGCCGTCCCGGCAATCGGCTTCACGACGCAACTCGATGCAACGCGATGCAACGTCAGCGCCGCGACTATGCGCAATAGGACAACACGATCAACGGGTCCCCCCCTTCCTTCGTTGCTCGCCAATTGATGAACGCGCTGCACTCGACGAGTGCGGCGAAAATCTCCGGGTTGCGCTCCTTCAACGCTCCCGCATCGTCGATCCGCAGCGACACGATGCCGTGCTCGTAGCAATAGTCGCTCATGCAATCATTCCATGCATTCATGTTCCGGCCGTAGTAACCCGGAAATCCGAATTCGCTCGCGAAGTAGTCGTGAAACTTCGCCCAATCGCCAAGCGCTTTTCCGTCCACACTGAATCGATTCATCTAGTCCTCTCGTTCACCGTAAAATCACTGCCGCCGTTCGTTATTCACGCCCCCAAGGCCGGCTCGCCAGCATCGAACAGGTCACACCCGCCCGGGCCGATCCTGCAGATCGCCGACACGTCGCAGCGTGCCGCATCCCGTCCTTCGATTCACACTCAATCCCCCGCATCGCCCGACATCGCCACCTCGTCGAACACCCGCACGATGTGATCGATCATCGCGCTCATCCGCGCGGTATGCCGCAGGTCCTTGTGCGTGACCATCCAGACTTCATAGGGCCGCGCCGACGTGCGCGCCGGCCACACGCGCACCAGCCCGTCGCGCTCTGCGATCGGCACCGGGAGTTCGGCGAGCCCGAGCCCGGCGCGCGCGGCCGCGCGCAGCATGAGATTCGAATTCAGCCCCGACACGATCCGCCCCGCGCGCACCGGCTCGCCGACCACCGTCAGCGGGCTGCGCGCATTCAGGTGTGGCAGGAAGCACACGAGGTCGTGCCCTTCGAAGCCGGTGCCGGGCGCCGGCTCGCCATGCCGCGCGAGATAGTCCTCTGACGCGTACAACGCCGTCGGCCATGCTGCGAGCCGGCGCATGAGCAGATCGGGATTGTCGGGCTTGATCGTGCGGATCGCGATGTCCGCCTCGCGCTTGGCCAGGTTCTCCACCTGCGTCGACGTGTTGAGCAGCACGCGCACGTCCGGATGCTCGTCGTGCAGGTTGCGCATCGCGCGCATCACGAATTCGAGCCCGATCGTATCGGTCGTCGTCACGCGCACGTCGCCCGCGAGGCGCCGGTCGACGCCCTGGGTCTGCCGCACCAGATCGATCGCCGACTGTTCCATCTTCTCCACGTTGCGCAGCGCCACCTCGCCCACCGCGGTCGGCACGTACCCGGCCGACGTGCGCAGGAACAGCGTCGCCCCGAGCGCGCGCTCGAGCGCCGCGAGCCGCCTGCCGACCGTCGCCTGGTCGAGCCCGACCGCCCGCGCGGCGCCGCGCAGGCTGCGTTCGCGGTGGATCGCGAGAAAAATCCGTGCGTCGTCCCAGTTCAAGCGCCTTCTCCCGGTGTGATGCAAATTTGCATCTGTGGTCGTGAAAATCGCTGCGCGAATTCATCAAGGCCCAAGCCTATACTTTTTTCACCGATCACTCACCTGTCTTTCCGAGGCAAACATGTCCGAAACGCTCTCCCCCGTTCCCGCCGACATGGCGGCAGTCGAAATCACCCGCCCCGGCGGCCCTGAAGTCCTCGCGACCGCACGTCGCCCCGTGCCGCGGCCGAAAGCCGACGAAGTGCTGATCCGGGTTCACGCCGCCGGCGTGAACGGCCCGGACGTGCTGCAACGCAAGGGGCTCTACAACCCGCCGCCCGGCGCATCCGACATCCCGGGCCTGGAAATCGCGGGCGAAGTGGTCGCGACCGGCGAAGCCGTGCGCGACTTCGCGCCGGGCGACCGGGTCAGCGCGCTGGTGACGGGCGGCGGTTATGCGGAATACGCGGTCGCCCATCACCTCACGACGATGAAGCTGCCGCCCGGCCTCGACATGATCGAAGCCGCGGCGATGCCGGAAACGTTCCTGACGGTCTGGCTGAACCTGGTCCAGCGCGGGCGGCTGCAGGCGGGCGAATCGGTGCTGATCCACGGCGGCGCGTCGGGCATCGGCACCACCGCGACGATGATCGCGAAGGCGATGGGCGCGTCGACCGTCATCACGACGGTCGGCTCGGAAGCGCATCGCGCCGCGAGCCTGCGCCTCGGCGCAGATCACGCGGTGCACTACCAGGAAGAAGATTTCGTGGCCGAAGTCGACAGGATCACCGCCGGCAAGGGCGTGGACGTGATCCTCGACATCATCGCGGGCGACTACGTCGCGCGCAATTACCGCGCCGCGGCGATGAACGGGCGGATCCTGCAGGTCAGCGCGCTCGCCGGGCCGGCGAAGGAACTCGACGTGTGGCCGATGATGACCAAGCGCCTCACGCACATCGGCTCGACGCTGCGCTCGCGCACGCCGGAGGAGAAAGGCGCACTCATCGCCGAACTCGAACGGCAACTGTGGCCGCACGTCGCGGCGGGCACGGTCAAGCCGCAGGTGTTCCGCACCTTCGCGCTCGACGACGCGCGCGGCGCGCACGTGCTGATCGACTCGGGCGAGCACGTCGGCAAGATCGTGCTGACGACGGCCGCGCACCGCGCGGCCTGACCGGGCACGACGCGTCAGTTCACGCTCGTGCGCTTCTCGACGAACCGCTTCACGTAATCGTCCGCCGGACGCGACAGGATGTCGTCCGGCGTGCCGACCTGCACGAGCGCGCCGTCACGCAGGATCGCGATCCGGTCGCCGATGCGCAGCGCCTCGTCGAGATCGTGCGTGATGAACACGATCGTCTTCGCAAGCGTCGCCTGCAGTTCGAGCAGCTGATCCTGCATCTCGGTGCGGATCAGCGGATCGAGCGCGGAAAACGCCTCGTCCATCAGCAGCACGTCGGTATCGGCCGCCAGCGCGCGCGCCAGCCCGACACGCTGCCGCATCCCGCCCGACAGCTCGTCCGGGTAATGATCGCCGTAACCGTCGAGCCCGACCTTCGTCAGCCAGTTGCGCGCGGCATCAGCCGCGTCGTGCTGCTTCTCGCCGCGCGTGCGCAGCGCATACGCGGCGTTGTCGAGCACGGTCTGGTGCGGCAGCAGCCCGAAGTTCTGGAACACCATGCTGACCTTGTAGCGGCGCAGCTCGCGCAGCCCGTGCGCGTCGAGCTTGATCACGTCGCTGCCGTCGATCACGATCTCGCCGGCCGTCGGCTCGATCAGCCGGTTGAAGTGCCGCACGAGCGTCGATTTCCCGGAACCCGACAGCCCCATGATCACGAAGATCTCGCCCGACTCGATGCCGAGGCTCACGTCGTTGAGCCCGACGTTGCAGCCCGTTTCGGCCAGCACGTCGGCCTTGCGCCTGCCCGAACGCAGCAGGTCGAGCACGCGCGCATGCGCGGCCTGCGGCCCGAACAGCTTGTACACGTGTTTGACGTCGATGGTCGCCATGTCTGCCTCCGTTCCTATGCGCGCGACGATTGCGTCGCCTGATTCGAATCGACGCCCGCCGGCTGCGCCTTGCGCGGCAGCCGGTACGGCACGCGCGACGCGCCCTTCTGCCGGCGCTGCTGCGCGAGCCGGCGGCGCGCGCGCCGCTCCTGGCCGAAGCCCTGGCTGATCCGGTCGATCACGATCGCGAGGATCACGATCGCGAGGCCGGCCTGCGTGCCCTTGCCGACGTCGAGCGTCTGGATGCCCGCGAGCACGTCCTCGCCGAGCCCGCGCGAGCCGATCATCGACGCGATCACGACCATCGACAGCGCCATCATCGTCGTCTGGTTGATGCCAGCCATGATGCTCGGCCGCGCGAGCGGCAGCTGCACGTTGACGAGCAGCTGCCAGCGCGTCGTGCCGAACGCGCGCGCGGCCTCCGTCACGTCCGGATCGACCTGGCGGATGCCGAGATCGGTCAGGCGGATCAGCGGCGGCAGCGCATAGATGATCGTCGCGAGAATCGCGGGCACCTTGCCGAGCCCGAACAGCATCAGCACCGGGATCAGGTACACGAAGCTCGGCAGCGTCTGCATCACGTCGAGCACGGGCAGCAGCATCCGCCGCAGCCACGCGCTGCGCGATGCGAGGATGCCGGCCGGCACGCCGATCGCGACCGACAGCACCGTCGCGACGAGCATCAGCGCGAGCGTCTGCATCAGCTTGTCCCACAGGCCGAAGCAGCCGATCGCGTAGAGCAGCAGCATGAAGAGCGCGCCGAGGCCGATGCGGCGCGTCGCATTCCACGCGATCGCGCCGACGACCAGCAGCACGAGCCACGGCGGCGCCACGCGCAACGCGCCTTCGAGCGGCACGAGCAGGTAGCGCAGCACGAGCACGCTGAAGTGATGGAAGCTGTCGCCGTATTGCGCGACGAAAGTCTCGAGCGCGCTGTTCACCCAGTCGGCGATCGACAGGTGCAGAAAGAAGCCGTTCATGTTGATTCTCCGTCGCGCCGCGAAGGCGCGTGACGGCGGCGGCGGGCGCGGGCCCGCCGCCGCGCGCAGATTACGCGCCCTTCAGGCTGCCGGCGATCTTCTGCGCGACGTCGGCCGGCACCCATTGCTTCCACATGTCCTGGCGAGTCTTCAGGAACTGCGTGGCCATCGCCGCGCCGTCGATCTTCTTCGTGGTCATCTCGAGGATCGTCTGGTTCAGGAAGTCCATCGGGAAACGCACCTTGCCGAATACGCCGACGAGATCGGGATTCGCGTCGGCGAACGGCTTCGACACGCCGACCGTCAGCCGCGACACCATGTACGACGACGCGCACTGGTGCGTGCTGCTCTCGTCGCGCAGCGTCTTCCAGCATGCCTCGTTATAGGCCGGCATCTTCAGCGCGGTGAATTTGTACTTCGCCATCAGCGCGGCCGGGCCCCAGTAATAGAACACGATCGGCGCGCCGCGCTGGTACGCGGACGCGATCGCCGCGTCGAGCGCCGCGCCGGTGCCCGGATGGAAGTTCGTGTACGACTGGTCGAGCTTCAGCACCTTCAGCAGACGCGTGTTCACACGCTCGCAGTCCCAGCCCGTCGGGCAGTTCAGGAAGCGGCCCTTGTCCGGTTCCTCCTCGTCGGCGAACACCTGCCTGAACTTCGGCAGATCGTCGACCGACACGAGCCCGGGCGCGACCGGCTTGATGTGGCGCGCCGGATCGCCCTTCACCACGTAGTCGGGCACGAACCAGCCTTCGGTCGTGCCGCCCGGCAGCGTGTCGCCGATCAGCTTCACGGCGCCCGACGAGACAGCCTTCGCGGTGATCTCGCTGCGGCCCGTCCACTGCTCGGCCCAGATCTGCAGGTCGTTGCGCGCGAGCGCCGTTTCGGTGGCGGCCGTGCTGCCCGGCACGACGTCCGTCTTGCAGCCGTAGCCCTTCTCCATGATCTGCCGCAGCACTTCGGTCGCGAACGACCCGCTCTCCCACGTGATGCCCGCGAAATGGACCGTCTTGCCGTCGGCGCACGCGCCGCCCGCCGCGTGGGCCGCGGGCGCGGACAGGATCGCCGCGGCGGCGAGAAGGACCGTTTTCAGTCGTCGAATCTGCATGGTGGGTCGTCTCCAAATCGAATCTGTTGTTTGTGCGTCGCGGCATGCGCGGCGACCGGCGAATCGTTCATCCGGCCACGTCCGGTCAGCCTGCATGTTTCAGCCGCCAATATGTTTAGGGAAACGAGTAATTCCGATCATGGCTATCGGCAGCGCCAATCGATCTCCGGGCGCCCCGCCAGGCCCGCCCGGCGGGCCTCCCGGCCGATCTCCCGCGCCTGCGCACGGCCCCGGCCAGGCTGCGTCGCGCCCCC
>NZ_LDVA01000334.1:0-9485 GCF_050768715.1 Burkholderia sp. ZZQ-2
CTCGAGCCGTTCCAGCAGGGCGAGATCCTCGTGAACGGCCAGTCGGTCGGCGACAAGAAGACGAACCTGTCGAAGCTGCGCTCGAAGGTCGGGATGGTGTTCCAGCATTTCGAGCTGTTCCCGCACCTGTCGATCACCGAGAACCTGACGCTCGCGCAGATCAAGGTGCTCGGCCGCGGCAAGGACGAGGCGAACGAGAAGGGCCTGAAGCTGCTCGACCGCGTCGGCCTGAAGGCGCACGCGCACAAGTTCCCGGGCCAGTTGTCGGGCGGCCAGCAGCAGCGTGTCGCGATCGCGCGCGCGCTGTCGATGGACCCGATCGCGATGCTGTTCGACGAACCGACGTCCGCGCTCGACCCCGAGATGATCAACGAAGTGCTCGACGTGATGGTCGAACTCGCGCAGGAAGGGATGACGATGATGGTCGTCACGCACGAGATGGGCTTCGCGAAGAAGGTCGCGCATCGCGTGATCTTCATGGACAAGGGCGCGATCGTCGAGGACGACCGCAAGGACGATTTCTTCTCGAATCCGAAATCGGAACGCGCGAAGGACTTCCTCGCGAAGATCCTGCACTGAACGCTGCCGCGACGCGACGCGCCGCACCCGCCCCTTCCGATCGTCCGTTCCATGCCGGCCTTTCCGATGAAACGACTGCCTTCCCTCAACGCGCTGCAGATCTTCGACATCGTCGCCCGCCACGGCAGCTTCACGCGCGCCGCCGAGCGGCTGTGCCTGACGCAGGGTGCGGTGAGCCGGCAGGTCCTCGCGCTGGAGGCGTTCTACCAGTTCCCGCTTTTCAAGCGCACGCCAAAGGGACTGACGCTGACGGCGGAAGGCGAGCTGCTGTTACCGACGGTGCGCGAGAGCTTTGCGCGCATCGAAGAGGTATCGATGCGCCTGTCGCGCCGGCGCACCGAGCTCGCGCTGAAGGTGCCGACCTGCATGATGCAGTGGATGTTGCCGCGGATCATGCGGTTTCAGTCCGAGCACCCGGAACTCCAGGTGCAGATCACGACGACCTGGGGCCATCACGTCGATTTCCGCATGGAGCCGTTCGACGCCGCGGTGATCTACGCCCCCGGCGCCGCCCCCGACATGCATGCGATCCCGCTGTTCGAAGAGCGGCTCACGCCGGTATGCTCGCCGGACCTGCTGAACCGCCATCCGCTCGCAAGCGTCGACGACCTGGCCAACCATACGCTGCTGCATCCGACCCGCGATCACCGCGACTGGAAACGGTGGCTCGACCATGCGGGCGCACCGCACGTCGACTCGACGCGCGGATTGAGCTTCGAGACGCTCGACCTCGCCACCCACGCGGCGATCGACGGCTACGGCATCGCGATCGGCGACCGGACGCTCGTCGACGAAAGCGTGGCGGCGCACCGGCTCGTGACGCCGTTCGACGTGTCGATGCCGACCGGGATGGGCTATTACTTCGTGTATCCGGGCGGCGCCGAGCAGCAGCAGAAGATCCAGCTGTTCGGCGACTGGATCACGGGCGAACGCGAGCGCCAGACCTCCGTTTTCAATCGGCGCGCGTGAGCCGGCTCATCGGCACGGCACGCAAGCGCTTGCGTGCCGCATACCGCCGCCCGGCGCGCCCGACCGGATCCGGCCCGCGCAATGCCGGCAGGCGGCGATTTCCCCTCGCTTCCAGTTCGCTTTCGAACCGCTCCGCAACCGTGAATAACCGAGATTATTGAATCCAAAAAATTCGATATTTTATTTTCGGCTTATCCACTAAACTTTTTCATGGCAATTCGCTGACCTGCGTTTGCCGAAGCACTTCAATTCTCCGACTCATTAAATCAATCAAGGAGTTTGAAATGTAAGCTGCCGCAATTTCATCGGGAACCACACCGTCGATTCGTGTCGACGCGGCCAACGGCAACCGGATCACCGGGCACTGCTGCTACGGCCAGGGCCGGCACACGGGCGCGTTCAGCCGGGCAGGCGACAACGTGTCGGCGACGTGCTGGCGGGTCGGCAGCGCCGGCCAGACCAGCCGCGGCACGACGACCGAGTATCGCCGGGACGGTGAAGGCCGAACCGGGGCGAATACACGGGTTCCTGATCGAGGTGCCTGGGCGCGAGGGTTTCGCGCCATGAACGGCGCAATGCGAACTGCCTTTTTGCATTGCGCCGCCTTTTTAATTTGATCCGGATTGTTTTAACCCATTCATCGTCACACGCAAACCGAATCAAATCAAAAAAGAAACAATCCAACGCGCCGTGCGCCGTGTAGTCGCTTCTTTATTTTGACTTTGAACCTGCAATTTGCCGGCGGACATGCCGGGAACAACGCGACACCATCCGGTCAGCTTATCTCCCGCAACGTCCCCAACAGCACCTTCCTGCAACTCGCGACCATCTGCGCTTCCGGATCGCGATATTCCGTGAGCAGCCACGCCGCGCCGACGTTCGTCATCGCGCCGACGAGCGCGAGCCCGATCAGCCGCTGCTCGGTGCGTTCCGCGGGCGTCGCCGCTTCGCGCGGCGCGCCGATCGCCATGATCAGCTTGCCGAAGTCGATCAGCATGCGCTGGTAGGTCATGTCGGTGTCCGCGCTCACGCCCATCACCTCGAGCAGCAGCACGCGCGCCGCGCACGGGTCGCGCAGGAACGCGAAGAACGCGGCGAGCCCGGCATCGATGCTCTCGCGCAGATCGCCGCCGCGCTCGGCCACTGCCCGCTCGACTGCCTCGTGCAACTGCTGCGCGTGATGCAGGTAGGTGCAGCGCAGCAAATCCTCGGTGCTGTCGAACGCCGCATAAAAATAGCGATCGTTCAGCTTCGCTTCCTGGCAGATCGACCGTACCGTCGCCTTGCGGAACCCGACCGTGCCGAACACACGCGTCGCCGCGCGAATTAGCGCGTCGCGCCGCTCGGCGGCCCGCACCTCGGGCGCCACGCCGCCATACGAGCGGCCCCGTTTTTCCGTTTCGAGTGCTTTCTCCATTCCGCTATTTGACATCAGGACACCCGAAAACTAAAGTGGTGACGACCAACACCACATTAGACGCGCCGCCGGCACGGGGCAAGCGGAACGGGAGGAGCAACGGATGAACGGGTTTTCCGGCAAGGTCGCCGCGATCACGGGCGCCGGTTCGGGCATGGGCCGCAGCCTCGCGGTCGAGCTTGCGCGGCGTGGCTGCGAGGTCGCGCTCGCCGACGTCAACGAAACCGGGCTCGCCGGCACTGCGGCCGCCTGCGCTCAGCATGGCGTGCGCGTGAGCACGCGGCGGCTCGACGTCGCCGACCGCGATGCGGTGTTCGCGTGGGCCGATTTCGTGCGCGCCGGGCATGGCAAGGTCAACCTGATCTTCAACAACGCGGGCGTGTCGCTGGCCGCCAGCGCCGAGACCGCGGGCATCGCCGATCTCGAATGGATCGTCGGCATCAACTTCTGGGGCGTCGTGCACGGCACGCAGGCATTCCTGCCGCACCTGCGCGCGTCGGGCGACGGTCACGTCGTCAATACGTCGAGCCTGTTCGGGCTCGTCGCGATGCCCACACAAAGCGCTTACAACGCGACCAAGTTCGCGGTGCGCGGCTTTACCGAGGCACTGCGGATGGAGCTCGAACTCGACGGCGCGCCGGTGAGCGCGACCTGCGTGCATCCGGGCGGCGTCGCGACGAACATCGTCGACGCGGGCCGCGTCGATACCAGCATCCACGCACTCACGGGTCAGGACGAAGCGACCCATCGCCGCCAGGCGAACCGGCTGATCAACGCGACGACGGCCGACGATGCCGCGCGGCAGATCCTCGCGGGTGTCGAGCGCAATGCGCGCCGCGTGCTCGTCGGCGCCGACGCACGCCGGCTCGACAGGATCGCGCGCCTGCTCGGCGCCGGTTACCAGTGGCTGATGCTGCGCCACGTGCGTCGCGCCCGGGCCCGCAACCTCCGCCCGAAGGAAGCCCCGGCCGCGCTCGCGACCACGCCCACCAAGGACCCCGCATGACCTCGACGACAACCGACCGGCGCGACGCGCCGCCCGCCCCCGGCGACAGCCGCGACCTCGACGTGCTGATCGTCGGTGCCGGCCTGTCCGGCATCGGCGCGGCGTATCACCTGAAGCAGCGCTGCCCGTATGCAAGCGTGGCCATCGTCGAGGCGCGCGACGCGATCGGCGGTACCTGGGACCTGTTCCGCTATCCGGGCGTCCGTTCGGATTCCGACATGTTCACGCTCGGCTACAGCTTCCGCCCGTGGCACAGCGACAAGGCGATCTCCGACGGCCAGACGATCCTCGACTACATCCGCGACACCGCGCGCACCTACGGTATCGACAAGACGATCCGTTACGGCCAGAAAGTCGTCGCGGCCGACTGGGATTCGAACCGCGCGCGCTGGACGGTCCGCATCGAGCGCACGCAGGGCGGCACGACCGACACGCTCGTCTACACCTGCCGCTTCCTGTTCATGTGCAGCGGCTACTACGACTACGACGCCGGCTACCTGCCCGACTGGGCCGGGATGGACACGTTCGAAGGCAAGCTCGTGCATCCGCAGCACTGGCCGAAGGATCTGTCGTACGCGAACCGGCGGGTCGTCGTGATCGGCAGCGGTGCGACGGCCGTCACGCTCGTGCCGTCGATGGCGGCCGACGCGCAGCACGTGACGATGCTGCAACGCTCGCCGACCTACATCGTGTCGCTGCCCGCACGCGACAAGATCGCGAACGCGTTGCGCCGCGTGCTGCCGCCCCGGCTCGCGCACCGGCTCGTGCGCGTGAAGAACGTGCTGCTGACGATTTACCTGTACAACGTGTCGCGCCGCAAGCCCGACCAGACGAAGAAGTTCATCATCCGCGCGGCCAGCAAGCAGCTCGGCCCCGACTTCGATGTCGCGAAGCACCTGACGCCGCGCTACATGCCGTGGGACCAGCGCGTGTGCCTCGTGCCGAACGGCGACCTGTTCAAGTCGATCCGCGCGGGCCGCGCGTCGATCGTCACCGACGAGATCGAGCGCTTCACGCCGACCGGCCTCAAGCTGAAGAGCGGCCAGCAGCTCGACGCGGACGTGATCGTCACCGCGACCGGGCTGAAGGTGAAGATGCTCGGCGGCGCGCGCGTCACGGTCGACGGCCGCGCGGTCGACCTGCCGGAGACCGTGTCGTACAAGGGCATGATGTACAGCGACGTGCCGAACCTCGCGTCGTCGTTCGGCTACACGAACGCGTCGTGGACGCTGAAGGCCGAGCTGATCGCGCGCTACGTATGCCGGCTGCTCAACCACATGCGCGCGAACGACTACGACACGTGCGTGCCGCGGCTCGGCACCGGCGAGCTCGGCGACGTGCCGGCCGTCAACCTGAGCTCGGGCTACATCCAGCGCGCGGCCGGCATCCTGCCGAAGCAGGGCCATCGCAAGCCGTGGAAATTCCACCAGAACTACGTGCGCGATCTCGCCTCGCTGAAGTTCAGCGCGCTCGCCGATTCGGCGATGCATTTCGAACGCCGCGCGAAAGCCGGCACGGCCGCCGCGGCGCCGGTTGCCGAACCCGCACTAGAACCCCGTTGAGGCCGACATGACCCCTACGCTCCATCTGATCCAGAACGTCCTGCTCGGCGTCGTCGCGGCGCTCGCCGCGCTCGCGCTGTTTACCGGCTACGTGGCCCGTCGCGTGACGCGCGCGTTTCCGCCCGAAGGCCGCTTCGTCGACGTCGGCGGCGACCGCATCCACTACGTCGAATACGGTAACGGCCCGCCGATCGTGTTCGTCCACGGGCTCGCCGGGCAACTGCGCAATTTCGCGTACCTGCCGCTCGCACGGCTCGCGCAGCGGCATCGCGTGATCCTCATGGACCGCCCGGGCGCCGGCCGCTCGCTGCGCGGCGCGGCTTCGCAGGCGAACGTGTTCGCGCAGGCCCGCACGGTCGCCGCGTTCATCGACGCGCTGCGGCTCGACAAGCCCGTGCTGGTCGGCCACTCGCTCGGCGGCGCGATCGCGCTTGCCGTCGGCCTCAACCATGCGGACCGCGTGAGCCGGCTCGCGCTGATCGCGCCGCTGTCGCACCAGCAGACCGAGCCGCCGGCGCCGTTCAAGCCGCTGATGCTGCCCTCGCCGCTCGTGCGCCGCTTCGTGTCGTGGACCTTCGCGATCCCGCTGACGATCCTGACCGGCCGCAAGGCCGTGCGCCAGGTGTTCGCGCCGGAAGACGTGCCGCGCGACTTCCCGGTCAAGGGCGGCGGCCTGCTCGGGATGCGCCCGCACGTGTTCTACGCGACGGCGACCGACCTGCTGTCGGCACCCGTCGACCTGCCCGCGATGGAACGCCGCTATGCGGACCTCGCGCTGCCGGTCGACGTGCTGTACGGCCGCGCCGATCCGATCCTGAACTGGCGCGAGCATGGCGACGCGCTCGCGAAGAAATCGGCGCGCGTGCGGCTGAAGGTCGTCGAGGGCGGGCACATGCTGCCGGTCACGATTCCGGAGGCCACCGCCGACTGGCTGCTCGAAGTCGCCGCCGCCCCGGCCGAGGCGGCACCGCAGGCAGCGCGCGTCGCGCACTGAGCCTGGAACCGGCGAAACCAGCGAAACCGCGCCTGATTCCGCGCCCGCCGTGCAGCCGAAGCGGCGGCGGAATCAGGCTTCGTCGTCGGGCACCGACAGCCCGAGATCCGAGATCACCTCCCGCGCGCTGCGGAATGCCTCGACCGCGGCCGGCGCGCCCGCGTACAGCGCGCTGTGCAGCAACACCTCGCGGATCTCGACGAGGCTCGCGCCGTTGTTGAGCGCGCCGCGAATGTGCCCCTTCAGTTCCGTGCTGCGGCCGAGCGCCGCCAGCATCGCGCACGTGCACAGGCTGCGCGTCTTCAGGTCGATCCCGTCCCGCTGCCACGTGCTGCCCCACGCGTGCTCGTTCAGCCAGTTCTGCAGCGGGCGCGAAAAACCGTCGAGGTCGCGCATCGCGCGCTCGACGAACGCCTCGCCCATCACGTCGATTCGTCGCGCCTTGCCGTTTTCCCTGTCCTGTTCGCTCATGTCCGGGTCCTGTATGGAGTCGTGGCCGCTTCGGCATCGTCGGCAGCCGGGGATTTCGCGCCATGTTCATCGGGCCGGCGCGTTTCGTCAAAGATGCGGCCCTCGGTTCGAGGCCATCCGCGCAACGCGATATCGAACGCTACGTAACATCGCGCCGCGCGTTACGGCGGCTTACGGGAACATCGCAACCGCCGCGCCCGCGCACCGAGCATGCCCGTCGCGCGAAAGCACCGTTACTCCGTTTAAATCGCGCCGATCTTCCCGATTCCTGCAATAAATCGCGACACCGTTTCGCGAATGCTGTCGTGGCGCGGAATTTGCAGAGGAGGCTTGGACACACTTCCAATGTCGAGGCCAACATGCACACACTCTTCAAGAAGACGACGGTAACGATGGCCGTCTCGTCGCTGCTCGCACTATATGGTTGCGGCTCGGTCGATGGACCGACGACCCCGCCGACGATCAAGCCGAGCACGTCAGGGACGGGCGGCAGCTCGGGGACTTCGGGTACGTCGGGCGGTGGGACGTCGGGGACTTCGGGGGGCGGGACTTCGGGTAGTTCGGGGACTTCGGGTACGTCGGGTACTTCCGGCACCTCGGGCACCTCCGGTACGTCGGGCACTTCCGGCACCTCGGGCACTTCCGGTACGTCGGGTACTTCCGGCACCTCGGGTACTTCCGGCACGTCGGGCACCTCCGGTACGTCGGGCACTTCCGGCACCTCGGGCACCTCGGGCACCTCGGGCACCTCGGGTACTTCCGGTACGTCGGGTACTTCCGGTACGTCGGGTACTTCCGGCACCTCGGGCACCTCCGGTACGTCGGGTACTTCCGGTACGTCGGGTACTTCCGGCACCTCGGGCACCTCCGGTACGTCGGGTACCTCCGGCACCTCGGGCACCTCCGGCACCTCGGGCACCTCCGGTACGTCGGGTACCTCCGGCACCTCGGGCACTTCCGGTACGTCGGGTACCTCGGGTACTTCCGGCACTTCGGGTACCTCCGGTACGTCGGGCACTTCCGGCACGTCGGGTACCTCCGGCACCTCGGGCACTTCCGGTACGTCGGGTACTTCCGGTACCTCGGGTACCTCCGGCACCTCGGGCACTTCCGGTACGTCGGGTACTTCCGGTACCTCGGGTACTTCCGGCACTTCGGGTACCTCCGGTACGTCGGGCACTTCCGGCACCTCGGGTACCTCCGGCACGTCGGGTACCTCCGGCACGTCGGGTACTTCCGGTACGTCGGGCACTTCCGGCACCTCGGGCACCTCCGGTACGTCGGGTACGTCGGGCACTTCCGGCACCTCGGGTACTTCCGGCACCTCAGGCACCTCCGGTACGTCGGGTACGTCGGGCACTTCCGGCACTTCCGGCACCGGCGTCACCCCGCTCGGCAATGTCCTCCAGAAATCCGGCAACCTCGTGACGGCAGTCGGTACGACGGTCGCGAACGGCGGCGGCGTGATCGGCGGCGTGCAGATCCCCGGCACGAACCCGACGACGGCCAACAGCGTCGGCAACGCGGTCACGAGCCTCGGCAACGGCGTGCAGGCGCTCGGCAACGGCGTCGCGGCCGGCCTCGGCTCGATCGGCGTGTCGGCGAACCCGCTCGGGCCGACGCTGACGTCGACCACCGGCCTGCTGACCGGCGCCGGCGGCGCGGTCAACAACCTCGGCAACGCGGTGAAGAGCCTCGGCTCCGGCCCGCTGTCGCCGCTGTCGCCGGTCACGACGCTCGTCGGCGATCTCGTCAACACCGTGGGCGGCGCCGTCAACTCGACCGCGTCGGGCCTCAACACGGCGCTGAACAGCTCGCCGGTCCAGCAGCTCGAGACGCAGGTCGGCAAGGTGATCAACCCGATCACGAACACGCTGACCGGCGGTGTCACGACGCCGGGCGCCACGCAGACGCTCGGCGGCGTCACGCTGCTCGGCACGCCGCTCAACGGCCTGCTGAGCGCGCTCGGCAACGGCCTCGCCCTCGCCGGCACGAAGGTCGGCGGCGCAACCGGCAACCCGGTCGGCACCGGCCTCGGCGGCGTCGTGGCACAGCTCGGCAACACGGTGACGTCCACCGGCGGCCTCGTCCACGACAACAACGCGGGCAGCTCCAGCAGCGGCACGGGCGGCAGCAACCCGCTCGCCCCGATCACGGGCCTGCTCGGCACGCTGACGGGCGGCCTGGGCGGCGGCAGCTCGAGCGGTTCGGGCGGCACGAGCGGCACGAGCAGCGGCGGCCCGCTCGGACCGGTCACGGGCCTGCTCGGCTCGCTGACGGGTGCGCTCGGCGGCCTCGGTTCGAGCGGCACGAGCGGCACCGGCGGAACGAGTGGCACCAGCGGCACCGGTGGCGCGGGTGTCGGCGGCCTGCTGGCGCCGGTCACCAACCTCGTCAATTCGCTGACGCCGCTCGGCGCCAGCCTTACGGGCACGGTCACGACGCCGGGCGGCAACGTGACGGGCACGCTCGGCGGCCTGCTGTCGA
>NZ_LDVA01000335.1:0-29969 GCF_050768715.1 Burkholderia sp. ZZQ-2
CTCGAGCCGTTCCAGCAGGGCGAGATCCTCGTGAACGGCCAGTCGGTCGGCGACAAGAAGACGAACCTGTCGAAGCTGCGCTCGAAGGTCGGGATGGTGTTCCAGCATTTCGAGCTGTTCCCGCACCTGTCGATCACCGAGAACCTGACGCTCGCGCAGATCAAGGTGCTCGGCCGCGGCAAGGACGAGGCGAACGAGAAGGGCCTGAAGCTGCTCGACCGCGTCGGCCTGAAGGCGCACGCGCACAAGTTCCCGGGCCAGTTGTCGGGCGGCCAGCAGCAGCGTGTCGCGATCGCGCGCGCGCTGTCGATGGACCCGATCGCGATGCTGTTCGACGAACCGACGTCCGCGCTCGACCCCGAGATGATCAACGAAGTGCTCGACGTGATGGTCGAACTCGCGCAGGAAGGGATGACGATGATGGTCGTCACGCACGAGATGGGCTTCGCGAAGAAGGTCGCGCATCGCGTGATCTTCATGGACAAGGGCGCGATCGTCGAGGACGACCGCAAGGACGATTTCTTCTCGAATCCGAAATCGGAACGCGCGAAGGACTTCCTCGCGAAGATCCTGCACTGAGCGTTCGCGCGGGTCACGCGCTTCACGCGCGTCGATGCGAACACCGCCCGGCCGAGCGCCGGGCGGTTTTTTTTCGTCCGCTGTCCGCCGTTCGCGGGCGTTACCAGCTGTAGCGGTAGCCGACCTGCCCGACGATGCCGCGCCGATAGTCGCCGCCGATGTTGCGCGCGATCTTCGCGTTCGCGTACAGCTCGCCTGACTTGCCGAAGCTCGCGGTCACGCCGACGCCGAGTTCGTACCACGTGCGGCCGAGATGCGTCGCGAACGGCGTGCCGCCGACGACGGTCTGGCCCGGCGACAGGAAGTCGTGCAGCACGTCGGCCGTGAAGTACGGCGTGGCAGCGCTGCCGCCCGAAGCGGACTGCAGGTTCGGCCGGAAGATGCGCACCCCGACGCGGCCGCGCAGCGCGTTCGTCGTCGTACCCGATACCGCCGATACGTTGTCGTTGAACCCGTTCAGCTTCAGGTACTGGTACATCAGCTGCGCCTGCGGCTCGACCGCGACCGGCAGGCCGCCGATCGCGAAGGGCTTGCCGACTTCCTGCGACAGCGCGACGCCGAAGCCGTTTTGCGACGCCTCGTTGCCGTAGCTGTCGCGATAGCGGTTGCCGTAGTGCGTGACCTGCCCGACGCTGTCGAAGTACGTGCCGTCGGACAGGTACTTCGTCCAGTAGCCGCCGACGCTCTGCGCGTGCATCTCGACCGAGCCCGTCGACGTCGACAGGTTGGCCGTATCGGCGCGTGCCATGTCGCTGAAGCTCGCGTTCGACACGCCGATGCTGGCCGTCACGCCCGCATGCGTGCTGCCGGCGCCGTTCGGCGCCTGGTCGAGCGTCCAGTCCTTGCCGAACTGCGCGAAGAAGGTGCGCTCGTCGGCCGAGAAGCGGCCCGCGTTCGCGTCGAGGCTCTGGCCGCCGATGCGCCCCCACACGCCGTCGCGATTGCCGGGCTGCTGCTTGTCGAGGTTGGCGATGTCGCCGACGCGCTCGTGCAGCTTGCCGAGCGTCGAGAAGCCGTAGTCGGCGTTCAGCAGCGGCGTGAGCGCGTAGCCGGCGACCCCGGGCCGATACGCGAGCGTGCCGCCGCTGCCGTTGCCGTTGCCGTTCCCGCCGCCGTCGCCGCCACCGGACGGGTGGATCGGGTCGCCCGGGTCTGACGGATCGAGTTGCGAGCGCAGGTACCAGCCGTTCGCGTCGCCTTGCCCGCCGCGATAGAGCCGGTATTCGTACGCGCCCGCCTGCACGGGCCCGGCGAGCTGGAATGCCGATGCGGTGGTCGTGCCGCCGTTGGTCGTGACGACCACCGGAATCCCGTCGCCCTTCGTCTGCGCGCCGGTGCCGGCCGTGTTGGCGATCTTCAGGCCCGTCGTGCCGCTTGCCGTGCCGCCGTTCACGATCACCCGGTCGGTCGGCGATGCGTCGGCGCCGAGGAACGTGTTGAGCGCGATCGTGCCGCCGTTGCCGACGTAGCTGCCGGTCGTGAGCGTCTTGTAGCTGCCCGCGAGCGTCGGCGAACCGGTCGGCGCGGCGAATGCGACCAGGCCCGCGTTGTTCAGGCTGCTCAGCACGGAGCTGCCCGTCATGCGCCACGTGCTGGTGGAGTCGACGGTCAGTGCGACCGGGTCGATCTTGCCGGTCAGGGTCGTGCCGTTCGCGAGGCGCACGTTGCCGGTGCTCGAGGCGTCCGAGACGATGTCGCCGGCCAGGTTCACGGCCGATGCGGTGAAGGTGGCGTTGCTGCCGTTCGACAGGTCGAGCAGCGTACCGTTGCCGGCCGTCACGACCGTGCCGTTGCGCACCGCGATGTCGGCCGTGCCGCCGCGCGCGGCGAAGGCCGGGCCGGTCGCGGCCGTCACGCTGCCGCCGTCGACGAGCACCGAACTCGTCGCGCCGTTTGCGAGCGTATCGGACGTCAGCACGCCGGCCGCCGCGCCCTTGAGCGTCGTGCCGGTCAGTGCGAGTACGCCGCCGCTGTCGGCGGTTGCGCCGTTGCCGGCGGCACTGGCGATCGTCGAGCCCGTATCGCCGATGCGGCCGCCGTTGCGTGCGACGATGCCGTCGGCCAGGCTGCCCGATGCGGCGATCTTTGCGGCCGACAGCAGGGCCGTCGCGCCGCCATCCATGACGATCGCGTGTGCGCCGGCACCCGTCGTCGCGACGGTCGTGCCGGTCGCCGCAAGCGTCGAATCCGCGCCCGTCACGTGGACGCCGAGCGCGTTGCTACCGGCGGTGCGCACGACCGTCGCCGCATCGGCCGCGATGCGCGCGCCACCGCCCGTCGACACGATGCCGTTCGCGCCGCCGCCGGTCGTCGTGACCTGTGTGCCGGACAGCGCGATCGTCGTATTCGTGCCGAGGTTGTGAATCCCGCTGCCCGAACCGCCGGCCGCGATCGACGTCGCACCGGCCGCGATCCCGCCGCCCGATACGGTCGAGTCGATCAGCACGCCGTCGGCGCTGCCGTTCGCGATCACGGTGCCGGTGCCCGACAGCGCGACCGATGCGCCGACACCCGTCAGACGCACGCCCGCGACGCCGTCATCGGCTTCGATCGAACCCGCGTTGGCCAGCGTGGCCGACGCGCCCTGCACGAGCGCACCGGTGCCGTTCGATACGCGGATCGTCGACGCGTTGTTCACCGTGCCGAGCGTGCCGACCACGACGCCCGTCGAGCCGGCGCCCGTCAGCAGCACCGAGTCGCGGTTCTCGAGCGTGCCGAGGTTCTGCGCGACGAAGCCCGTCACGCCCGCGGTCGACGACGTAACGGCCGCGTCGTTGGTCAGCGTCGTCGCGACCGGCGCGCCGGCATTGGCGCCGGCGAGGTCGTGCGCCTGGCCGTCGACGACGCCCGCGATCGCGCCTGCGGCATTCAGGTTGATCGTCGCGCCCGCGTCGATCGTGCCTTGCGCGCCGCCCTCGACGCCGATCGCGATCCCGTTTGCGCCGTTGACGTTGTAGATCGCGTTACCGGTCGACAGCACGGTGCCGGCGTCGGTCGCGAGCACGCCGTGCGCGCGCTGGCCGTTGACGTCGGTCGTCAGCGTTCCGGCTGCCGACGCGCCCGTGTAGGCAGCGCCGCCCGCGACTCGGAACAGCGTCGAATCGTCGGTGTCGACGCTCAGGTGCTGCGCGGCGACGTTGATCTTCGAGCCGGCGCCATAGGCATAGAAGCCGATCTGGCTGGTGCCCGACATGAACGCCGGCACCGCGTTGGCGCCGACGTCGATCGTCGCGCCCGAGCGCGCGTGCACGCCGATCGCGCCGGTGCCCGTCAGGTTGAGTGCGCCGTCGAGCGTGGCTTTCGCGTGCGGCCCCTCGGCCCACACGCCGTAGTTTCGTGTGCCCGATGCGGGATCGAGGCCGCCGGCCACGTTGATCGTGCCGGTCGAGGTCGCGGCCGTCGCGTTCGTGCCGGTCCCGACGACCATGATGCCGATGCCGTTTACGCCGTTCAGCGTGATGGTGCCGGTGTTGGTCACGGTCGCCGCCGTGTTGGCCGCGAGCATGCCGACGTTGGCGAGCGGCGTGCCGGGCGCGGCACCGTTGACGACGATCGAGCCCGCGTTGGTCAGCGTGCCGGACGACGAGTTGATGCTCGCCATGGCGGCGCCGTTCTGCGTCTGCGAACCGATCACGATCGTGCCGAGGTTGTTCGCGGTGCCCGACGGGCCGAGCAGGATGCCGTATGCGTGCGTGGACAGCGCGACGTCGTTCGCGGCCTCCGGCGCGCCGGCATCGTACTGGGCCGCGCGGCCGAGATAGATCGTGCCGCCGGCTTCGTTCGTGAAGCTGCCGCCGGCGACGAGGCCGCCGATCACCTGGCTGTCGAGCGTCGTCGCGTTGACGCCGACGTTGATCGTGCCGGCGTTCGATGCGCTCGCGCCGTCGGTCGCGGCGATCGCGTAGTTCTGCAGGTCGAGCCGGTTGTGGTCGAGATTCCACGCACCGACGTTCATCACGCCGTTGTTGACGAACGTGGTGCCCGTACCGTTGGCATACACGCCGCTGCCTTCGACGTACGTATCGAGGCCGAAATTGTCGGGCGGTGCGGTGCCGCCCGTGCCGACATTGTCGCCCGACGTGTAACCGGACGAAATCACGCCGTTGTTGACGCCGCTCGCGCCGCTCAACAGGCGCACCAGGGTGAAGTCGCCCGACAGGCGCCCGTCGTTGACGAAGTGCGCGCCGTTTTCCGCGACGACGGCCGCGCTCGCGTCGATCGTATTGGCGCCGCGGAAGTCGATCTGGCCGTCCTTGCCGATGTGCAGCGTCGCGTTCGCGCCCGTGCCGTGCATCACCGACGGATAGTTTCTGGGGAGCGCGTTCTTGTCGTCGGGCGACACGTTGTTCGCATACTCGAAGGTTTGCGTGGCGAACGTCACGGCCTGGCCGAACGCATTGTCGTAGGCTGCCTGCGAGCCGAGTGCGCCGTTCTGGACCGAACGCACGAGAAAGTTGTTGTACGCGGCGAGCGACGCGGCGTCGGTGACGGTCCACTTGCTGCCGTCGAACGCGGTGAAGGTGCCCGCGTAGGTCGGCACGTCGAGCTCGATGCGGCCGACGGGGCCACCGCTTGCCAGATAGTCGCCGGTGATGAACCAGACCTGGTTCCGCGAATTCCAGTTGATGACGCTCGGTGTCGAGCCGGTGCCGTCCGCGTAGGTCAGGTCGGTCTGCTTGGCCGCGATCGTGATTGCGTTGCCGGTCGCCGCGGGCGCGTTCGCGGGATTGCCGATCGATACGTCGAGCGTGCCGCCCGAATTCGCGACCGTGCCGATGCGCGTGTTCACGTACTGGTCGCCGTTCACGTCGTGATAGACCTGCACGACGGTCGAGCCCGCGTTCGACGCGACGAACGCGGTCGAGTCGTAAGTGGCGACGGACGTATGGCCGCCCGTGATCGAGTCGGGGGTGCCGACGCTCTGCGTCTTGCCGCCGAGCGACACCAGCGGCTGATCCGGATTGCCTGAAATGATGGGCGTGTTGGCGAACGGCATCGGCGTGTAGCCCATGTCGCCGGTTGCGCCGGTCCATGCGCCCGTCAGGCCGACGCGGTCGCCGCCCGACACGGTCGTGGCGCCGGCGAGGTTGTCATTGACGGTCGGGCTGAAGCTGCCGAGCGCGCAGGTACCGCCGCTCGCGACGGCCGCGCCGCTGCCGCACGTCGATGCGTACGCGGAGCTTGCCGACAGCATGGCCAGCACGGCACCGAGTGCCGCGGCGCGAAGGCCTGCACCGGATGGGCTGCCCGACCGCTTGCCGCGCGCCCGCGCCGTTTCCGCAACCGCGACCCAGCAGCCGGTGGTCTCGCTCCATATCGATCGAAATGAGTGATTCACGACAAGCCCCTCTCTCTTGTTTTGATGTGGTTTTCACCGCGGTGCGGTGAAATCGCAATCCGCGGTGGGGAATGGCGTGAATGGATGTGTGGCGTCCGTGGCCGTATCTCCGTCATTCGCGATTCGTTACACCGAGGATGAGCGGACTCTACTGATCGGGAAGGAGGTGAATTGTCGGGAAGCTAACAAATGCGGCAATAGTGCCGCTTTTATTCGGTATTTTTTGATTGTGTGATGAATCGAACTGAAAGCCTTGTGGGGTAAGGATTCGCCCGATTATTTGCGTGCGGGTTCGTGATCGCTGGATCAGTGGGGTGGCGCACGGTTTGCGTCAGGTCGATACGTTAAAATGCGGTTTCCGGATTATCTGCATTCCGATTGAGTGATTTATTATTTTCTCGTCTGGATCGTTTTATATTGAAACGCATCGAATCGGGCGAATGTTGTGCTGCTTCGCTTCGATATACGGGAATCTGGCCCGGATGAACCGGAATCGGCGCGGGGCGAGCGATATGACCCGGCGGCGAGCCGTCGACTTGCCGGACAGCGGCTGACAGGGGAAGGGCGCTGGCGCGCCGGGCTCAGAAGTCGATCGCGTCGTCGGAATCGACGTCGGCGGCGGTGGCGAGCGCCTCGCGCGTGTCACGCGGCGCCGACGCCGATGCGTCGAGCGCCGGATTGCGCAGCTTCTCGAGCACGCGTTCGGGCACCGGGATCCGCATCCGCGCGGCGACGTCGCCGCACTGGAACATGATCAGTTCGCCCGGCTCGAACGCGGTCCAGACTTCGTTGTCGGTGAGCGGTTGCGTCGCGATCACCGCGACGCGATCCTCGGGCGTCGTGTATTTCGCGAAGTCGATCGACAGGTCTTCGTCGACGAGATGCGCGGTCGAGAACGGCCAGCGCCGCACGAGGTAGTGCAGCCGCGTCGAGCAGTGCGCGAACAGCGCCTGGCCGTTCGACATCAGGAAATTGAACACGCCGTGATCGGTGATGCCGCGTGTCAGCTCGCCGACGCGCTCGAACAGTTCGGGCAACGGCGGCTGCGCGCCGGGAAACGTTTCGCGCAGCCCCTGCATCAGCACGCAGAACGCCTGTTCGCTGTCGGTCGTGCCGACCGGATGATAGACGCTGCCGTCCATGTCCGGTGCGTAGTCCTGGAGGTCGCCGTTATGCGCGAAGATCCAGTGCCGGCCCCACAGCTCGCGCATGAACGGATGGCTGTTCTCGAGCAGGATGTGGCCCTGCGTCGCCTTGCGGATGTGCGCGATGGTGTTCTTGGACTTGATCGGGTAGCGCTTCACCATTTCGGCGATCGGCGACGTGGCAGATGCCTGGTGATCGATGAACAGGCGGCAGGCCTTGTCCTCGAAGAACGCGATGCCCCAGCCGTCGGCATGGTGATCGGTGAGCCCGCCCCGGGCCGCGAAACCTGTGAAGGAGAATGTGACGTCCGTCGGCGCGGCGCAGTTCATTCCTAAGAGTTGGCACATTTTACTTGGGGCAGCAGGCTCAGGCGGGGGGTAACGAACCGGGCGAACCCCGGTACAATGCGGCTTCTAGCATATCACCGAGCCCTGAGCGGTAAAAAGCGGATTCCGCTGGCCAAAGGCCCCGTGTTGCGGTTTGCCGTCAGTCGGCCCGCGCACGCGTGTTCCGGCCCCGCCAACGGCAAGCACGTTCCTCACGACGCCTCCTATGACTGCCTCGAACGCTTCCTCCCCGGCGACGCTCTCGCTCGCCCGTCCTGACGACTGGCACCTGCACCTGCGAGACGGCGACATGCTGGCCGCCGTGCTGCCGCACACCGCGCGCCAGTTCGGCCGCGCGATCGTCATGCCGAACCTGAAGCCGCCGGTGACGACCACCGCGCAGGCGCAGGCCTATCGCGAGCGCATCCTCGCCGCGCTGCCGGCCGGGATGACGTTCGAACCGCTGATGACGCTGTACCTGACCGACAACACGCCGCCCGACGAGATCCGCCGCGCGCGCGAAAGCGGCTTCGTGCACGGCGTGAAGCTGTATCCGGCCGGTGCGACGACGAATTCCGACCACGGTGTCACCGATCTCGCGAAATGCGCGAAGACGCTCGAGGCGATGCAGGAAACCGGCATGCCGCTGCTCGTGCACGGCGAGGTGACCGACGCATCGATCGACCTGTTCGACCGCGAGAAGGTCTTCATCGACCGCGTGATGACGCCGCTGCGCCGCGATTTCCCGGGCCTGAAGGTCGTGTTCGAGCACATCACGACGAAGGACGCGGCCGACTACGTGCGCGACGCCGATGCGGCGCCCGGCCTGCTCGGCGCGACGATCACCGCGCATCACCTGCTGTACAACCGCAATGCGCTGTTCGTCGGCGGGATTCGCCCGCATTACTACTGCCTGCCGGTGCTGAAGCGCGAGACGCATCGCGTCGCGCTGGTCGAGGCCGCGACGTCGGGCAACCCGCGCTTCTTCCTCGGTACCGACAGCGCGCCGCATGCGCGCGACGCGAAGGAAACCGCGTGCGGCTGCGCGGGCTGCTATACGGCGCTGCATGCGCTCGAACTGTATGCGGAAGCGTTCGACCACGCCGGTGCGCTCGACAAGCTGGAAGGTTTCGCGAGCTTCTTCGGCGCCGATTTCTACGGGCTGCCGCGCAGCGCCGAGACGGTCACGCTGCGTCGCGAGGCATGGGAGTTGCCGCGCGAGATCTTCGCGGGCGATACGCCCGTCGTGCCGCTGCGCGGCGGCGAGACGATCGGCTGGAAACTGGCGTGACCTTCGCGCCGCCGCGCGAACCTGGCCAAACGGCCGGTAGCGGGGCGGCGGATTTTGCGCGGATCGACTGGTCCGTGCCGTGGCTCGCGCCGTACGCGGGCCCCGGCCGCGTTGTACAGGCGGCCGCGAGGGCGGGCGAGGCCGCGCTGCTCGACGCGCTGAACGGCGCCCTGGGCGATACCGGGCCCGACGGCCCGCGCACCAGCGGCCGTGGCCGGCCGCTGCGGTTCGTGCCGCAGGCAGCATTGCCGCCCGGCGTCGCGTACGAGACCCATATCGCAGAGACGGGCGGTGTCCCGACCCGCCACAATCTGCACGACTTCTTCAACGCGCTCGTCTGGTTCGCGTATCCGCGCGTCAAGGCCGCACTGAACGCGCGCCAGGCCGCGGCGATCGACGCGGCGGGCGGGGTCGGCCCCGTGCGCGGCACGTTGCGCGACGCGCTCACGCTGTTCGACGAGAACGCCGCGTTGTTCGTGACGGCCGACCGTGCGCTCGCCGACGCGCTGCGCGGGTTCGACTGGCCGCGGCTGCTGGTCGCCGCGCGCGATGCGTGGGGCACGCGCTGCGAGGCGCGGCTGGTCGGCCATGCGCTGCTCGAGAAACTCGTCGCGCCTTACAAATCCTGCACCGCGCACACGTGGATCGTCGAAGTGGGCGCCGACTATTTTTCGTGGCCCGACGCGCAACGCATCGCGCATGTCGACGCCCGTGTCGCCGCGGAACTCGCGACGCGCGCGCTGACGAGCCGCGATTTCGCGCCGCTTCCGGTGCTCGGCGTGCCGGGCTGGTGCGATGCGAATGTCGAGCCCGCGTTCTACGACGATCCGGCCGTATTTCGCAGCGGCCGCCGCTCGCGCGCTGCCGGCGGCGGCGCGCAGTGCTAGAATGCGCGTCGCAAAGCAGGCCAGGCAGTCGCGGCCTCGCCGCCTTCGGGCGCGCGGGGGCGAGGAAAGTCCGGACTCCACAGGGCAGGGTGATGGCTAACGGCCATCCGTGGCGACACGCGGAACAGGGCAACAGAAAGCAAACCGCCGATGGCCCGGCGCAAGCCGGGATCAGGTAAGGGTGAAACGGTGCGGTAAGAGCGCACCGCGGCGACGGCGACGTTCGCCGGCACGGTAACCTCCACCCGGAGCAATTCCAAGTAGGCAGGCGCGCATCTTCGGATGCAGGACGGGGCCCCCGTCTCGTCTGCGGGTAGGAAGCTTGAGCGCGTCAGCAATGGCGCGCCTAGAGGAATGGCTGCCACGCGTTGCGTGCTTCGGCGCGCAGCGTGCACAGAATCCGGCTTATCGGCCTGCTTTGCCGTTCGAATGCGAAAGGGCCGGCGTCTCCCAACGGAGCGCCGGCCCTTTTTTCATGTGTGCTCGCCGTGCGGTCAGCCGGCGACGATGTCGAACGAATGCGTGAGTTCGGCCGTCTTCGCGATCATGATCGACGCGGAGCAATACTTGTCGTGCGACAGGTTGATCGCGCGTTCGACCGTGGCCGGGTTCAGGTTGCGGCCGGTGACGGTGAAGTGGAAGTGCACTTTCGTGAACACCTTCGGGTCTTCGCTCGCGCGTTCGGCCTTCAGTGTGACCGAGCAGCCGCTGACTTCCTGGCGGCTCTTCTTCAGGATCAGCACGACGTCATAGGCCGTGCAGCCGCCGGTGCCGAGCAGCACCATCTCCATCGGGCGCGGCGCGAGGTTGTGACCGCCGCCTTCGGGCGCGCCGTCCATCGCGACGAGGTGGCCGCTGCCGGTCTCGGCGGAAAACGCCATGCCGTCCTGGCCCATCCAGCTTACTTTGCATTCCATGCTTGCACTCCAGCGTTGCCTGATTCGGATTCGATCCGGCATTGTAGCCCGCGGCGCAACGGCCGGCTGATGCGGTGCACGACGCGCAACGCGGGCACCGCGTGAGCAGCGCACCGGACAGCCAATTCCCCTCGGGACTTAGGGGTTTTGCTCTAGACGAGGGCGGCTCCTGATCGTGCTTTCCGGAATCAGGCCATTGATTTCAAAGAGAAAAGTCGTGATTCAAACGCGTCGCATTAAATTTCATATTGTGGCGTTTGATTTCGCAATGCAAATTTTCTTGTGGAGTCGACGACGCGTTCGTATAATGAGCCTCATTGGTTGTCGCGCTGCGGCAACCTCCGAATGTCTCCTCCACCCTCCTCCTATGGTGGATTAAGCCCGAACCAGCCGTTCGGGCTTTTTTTCGTCCCATGCAAACATCGGCGCGCGGTTTGCGCGCGCCGACAGGGTCACGCGGGCTGCCTTGCGGCAGGCTGCGAGGTCGCGTCGGGCGGCGTGCCGCGCGGGCGCGCATCGGGCGCCGGCGCGTGGACGGCCGATGCATGGCCGTGCCCGCGTGCGCAGAAGTGGCGGACGCGTTCGCGCACTGCGCGCAGGCGGGCGACGCGATCCTCGGCATGCGCGGCACGGGCTTCGGCAAGGCGTGTATCGAGGGCTTCGAGCTTGGCTTCGCAGTCGGCGCGGGCGGCGACGGCAGGTGCCGCGGCGGCCAGCATCACGGCCGCGAAGAAGGGTGTAAGTCGTTGATTCATCATGCTTGTTTGTTGTTTTCCGTGTTCGGCCGGTCTGGCGCGGCAAGGTCATGTGCCGCGTGTCGATGGGTGCCTCCCCGGGCGCTCGGTTCGCCTGGCTTGTCGGGGCACGACCGGATTTTGGCCCATTTCGGCCGCCGTGGACACGGGGAGCGGATTCCCTTTGACCGCGTTGCGGTATTTCCTTTATAATTCAGGGCTTTTCCGCATTCATGCCCACGGAAAAAGAACAGGGAGAGCCTGCACCGCGCCTCGAAGCGCACACAGACAAGCAGGAAGAACACATCGGGCAAAGCAATTTTTTTGGATCGATCATGAAGACGTTTTCCGCAAAAGCCCATGAGGTGACGCGCGAATGGTACGTGATTGACGCGACGGATAAGGTTCTCGGCCGTGTTGCCAGCGAAGTGGCACGCCGTCTGCGCGGCAAGCACAAGCCTGAGTTCACCCCGCACGTCGACACTGGTGATTTCATCATCATCATCAACGCGAGCAAGTTGAAGGTCACGGGCAACAAGACTCTGGACAAGAAGTACTACCGTCACTCGGGCTACCCGGGCGGTATCTATGAAACGACGTTCGGCAAGATGCAGGAACGCTTCCCGGGCCGCGCGCTCGAGAAGGCGGTCAAGGGCATGCTGCCGAAGGGCCCGCTCGGTTACGCGATGATCAAGAAGCTGAAGGTCTACGCAGAAGCGACGCATCCGCACTCGGCTCAACAGCCGAAGGCGCTCGAGATCTAAGGGGACCCACATGATCGGTAACTGGAACTACGGTACGGGCCGCCGCAAGAGCGCAGTCGCACGTGTCTTCATCAAGGCTGGCAAGGGCGACATCATCGTCAACGGCAAGCCCATCGCTGACTACTTCTCGCGCGAAACGTCGCTGATGATCGTGCGTCAACCGCTGGAACTCACGAACCACGGCCAGACGTTCGACATCAAGGTGAACGTGAACGGCGGCGGCGAAACGGGTCAGGCAGGTGCAGTGCGCCACGGCATCACCCGTGCACTGATCGACTACGATGCGACGCTGAAGCCGTCGCTGTCGAACGCAGGCTTCGTCACGCGCGATGCACGTGAAGTCGAGCGTAAGAAGGTCGGTCTGCGCAAGGCACGCCGCGCCAAGCAGTTCTCGAAGCGTTAATTCCGCTTCATGGCCGAGCCGCTTCCGGGCGGCGTCCGCCGGAAAAACCGCCAGCTTTTGCGCTGGCGGTTTTTTTATGTCCGTTTCCAGGCGCGTGCTGCCGCGGCCTGCGCATGCGTGTTTGATGAAATCGACAAGAACCTATTGATTTCATGGACTTCAGCACGATCTTCTGATCGGCCCTACAATAGCGGCTAAAGCTTTTTGGAGAGTTCGCAATGAACGCTGTTACCGAATCCGCAGCAACGACGGCCGAAATGCCGGTTCCGTTCGTCTTCACCGACGCCGCAGCCGACAAGGTCAAGCAACTGATCGACGAAGAGGGCAATCCCGACCTGAAGCTGCGCGTGTTCGTGCAGGGCGGTGGCTGCTCCGGCTTCCAGTACGGCTTCACGTTCGACGAGGAAGTCAACGAGGACGACACCGTGATGAACAAGAACGGCGTCCAGCTCCTGATCGACTCGATGAGCTACCAGTACCTGGTCGGCGCCGAGATCGACTACAAGGACGACCTCAACGGCGCCCAGTTCGTGATCAAGAACCCGAACGCGACCACCACCTGCGGGTGCGGCTCGTCGTTCTCGGTCTGAGCGCACGACAGATCCACGCCGGTTCGCCGGAATGAAAAACGGGGCATCATGCCCCGTTTTTTTGTGCCCGTTTTCCATGCGGCGCTCGCCGCGCGGGCGGCACCGCGTCAGCGCGGATAGAGCGCGCCGAGCACGCGGTTGCCGGCCGCACCGGTGACCGTCGCGAGATTGCCGGGCTGGCGCGCGGTGAAACGGTACGCGAGCCACGCGAACGCGAGTGCTTCGACCTGCTGAGGCGGCACGCCGAGTGCCGCCGTCGTATCGACCGTGGCCGGCACGCCGGCCTCGCGCAGCGCGTGCCGGAGCGCATCGAGCAGCACCGGATTGCGCGCGCCGCCGCCGCATACGAACACGGCCTTGCAGCCCGCTGCATGCTGTGCGATCTCGCGCGCGACCGAAACGGCCGTGAGCGCGGTGAGGGTGGCCTGCACGTCCTGCGGCGCGACGTGTGAGAACGTGGCGAGCTTCGCGTCGAGCCAGGCGGGATTGAACAGGTCGCGCCCGGTGCTTTTCGGCGGCGGTGCGGCGAAATAGGGCTCGTCGAGCAGCGCGTCGAGCAGCGCTGCATGGACGGTGCCGCGCGCCGCGAACTTGCCGCCGTCGTCGTACGGCTTGCCGAGATGGCGGGTCGCCCATTCGTCGAGCAGCGCATTCGCGGGGCCGCAGTCGAAACCGCGCACGTCGCCGCCTTCGCCGGGCAGGATCGTGATGTTGCTGATCCCGCCGAGATTGCAGACGACGCGCGTCTCGCCCGCCGCGCCGAACACCGTTGCATGGAAGGCGGGCGCGAGCGGCGCCCCGTGGCCGCCTGCCGCGACGTCGCGGCTGCGGAAATCGGCGATCACGTCGACCTGGGCCAGCTCGGCGAGCAGTGCCGGGTTGTTGATCTGCCGCGTATAACCGCGCTCGGGGCGATGGCGCGCGGTCTGGCCGTGCACGCCGATCGCGCGGATCTCGTCGCGCGACAGCCCGGCCGTGCGCTGCAATTCGTGGCAGCACACCGCATAGCGCGCGACCAGCGCGTTCGCGGCGAGCGATTCGCGGTCGATCTCGTCGTCGCCGGGCTGCTGCAGCGCGAACAGCACGTCGCGCAGCGATTGCGCGAAGCCGACGAACGCTTCCGCGAGCACGACCGGCGCCTTGCCGGCCTCGAAACGCACGGCGACACCATCGACGCCGTCCATGCTGGTTCCCGACATCAGCCCGAAGTAGATGCCGTCGGCCGGATGGGCGTTTTGCGGCTGTCGTTGCGGCACGTTGGGTTCTCCTGGATCGTGCGGCGCGGGCCGGTGCCGCGCGCCTTGCGCCCGATTATCCGCGCAACGCGGCGCGCCGTTAAGCGATGGGCGCGCAAGTTATGGGAAAATCCCTGTTTTTGCGACATTCTTCCTGGCACCGATGAGCACCGAACCCAGTTCCAAGCCTGTTTTCCCGATCACCGACGAAGTCCGGCATGCGCTCGCCGTCACGAAGCGCGGCGTCGACGAACTGCTGATCGAGGAAGAGTTCGCGCAGAAGCTCGCGCGCAGCGCGGCCACGGGCACGCCGCTTCGCATCAAGCTCGGCCTCGACCCGACCGCACCCGACATCCACATCGGCCACACCGTCGTGCTGAACAAGATGCGTCAGCTGCAGGATCTCGGCCACACGGTGATCTTCCTGATCGGCGATTTCACGTCGCTGATCGGCGATCCGTCGGGCCGCAACGCGACGCGCCCGCCGCTCACGCGCGAGCAGATCGAGTCGAACGCGAAGACCTACTTCGAGCAGGCCGCGCTCGTGCTCGATCGCGAGAAGACCGAGATCCGCTACAACAGCGAATGGTCGATGCCGCTCGGCGCGGACGGGATGATCAAGCTCGCGTCGCGCTACACGGTTGCGCGGATCCTCGAACGCGAGGATTTCACGAAGCGCTTCCAGGGCGGCGTGCCGATCTCGATCCACGAATTCCTGTACCCGCTGATGCAGGGCTACGATTCGGTCGCGTTGAACGCCGATCTCGAGCTGGGCGGCACCGACCAGAAGTTCAACCTGCTGGTCGGCCGCGAGCTGCAGAAGCAGTACGGCCAGGAACAGCAGTGCATTCTCACGATGCCGCTGCTCGAAGGCCTCGACGGCGTCGAGAAGATGTCGAAGTCGAAGGGCAACTATGTCGGCATCAGCGAGAAGCCGACCGACATGTTCGGCAAGCTGATGAGCATCTCGGACACGCTGATGTGGCGTTACTTCGAACTGCTGTCGTTCCGCGGCCTCGACGAGATCGCCGGCTTCAAGCGCGAGGCCGAAGGCGGCCGCAACCCGCGCGACTTCAAGGTGCTGCTCGCGCAGGAAATCGTCGCGCGGTTCCACTCGCAGGCCGACGCCGAACGTGCGCTCGAGGACTTCAACCACCGCGCGAAGGGCGGCGTGCCGGACGACATCCCGTCGGTCACGCTCGCGGGCGCACCGCTCGCGATCGGCCAGCTGCTGAAGCAGGCGGGGCTCGTGCCGTCGACGAGCGAAGCGCTGCGCAATATCGAGCAGGGCGGCGTGAAGATCGATGGCGCGACCGTGTCGGACAAGGGCCTGAAGGTCGAAGCCGGCGAGTTCGTCGTCCAGGTCGGCAAGCGCCGCTTCGCGCGCGTCACGCTGACCGCATGATCGCGCTGATCCAGCGCGTGAAGCGCGCCGACGTGCGCGTCGGCGACCGCACGACGGGCGAGATCGGCGCGGGCCTGCTCGCGCTCGTCTGTGCGGAGCGCGGCGACACCGACGCAGCGGCCGACAAGCTGCTCGCGAAAATGCTCGGCTACCGCGTGTTCAGCGACGCCGCCGGCAAGATGAACCTGCCGGTGTCGAATATCGACGGCGAGGGCCGCGCAGGCGGCCTGCTGCTCGTGTCGCAGTTCACGCTGGCGGCCGATACCAACAGCGGGCTGCGTCCGAGCTTCACGCCGGCCGCGCCGCCCGACGAAGGCGCGCGGCTTTTCGACTATTTCGTCGCGGCCGCGCGTGCGCGCCATCCGGTCGTCGAGACGGGCGAGTTCGGCGCCGACATGCAGGTGTCGCTCGTCAACGACGGCCCCGTGACATTCTGGCTGCAAGTGCGGCCCTGATTCTTCCCCGGAGACGCCCCGCGATGGCCACCACGCAGATTCTTTTCATCCGCCATGGCGAGACGGCCTGGAATCGCATCAAGCGCATCCAGGGCCATATCGACATCCCGCTGGCCGACACCGGGCTCGCGCAGGCCCAAAAGCTGGCCGCGCGGCTCGCACGCGACGCGCGTGACGGTGCACGGATCGACGCGGTCTATTCGAGCGACCTGATGCGCGCGCAACAGACCGCGCAGCCCTTCGCCGATGCGCTCGGGTTGCCGCTGCTGCTGCGGGAAGGGCTGCGGGAACGCTCGTACGGCGCATTCCAGGGGCACGACAGTACCGAGATCGAGGCGTTGTTTCCGGACGCATACGCGGCGTGGCAGACGCGCGATCCGGGCTTCGCGCCGGAAGGCGGCGAGTCGCAGCGTGAGTTCTATCACCGCGTGCTGCACGCGCTCGAGCCGATCGTGGCCGCTCACCCGGGCGGCCGGATCGCGTGTGTCGCGCACGGCGGCGTGCTCGACAGCGTGTACCGGTTTGCAAACGGCATCGAACTGTCGGCGCCCCGCAATTATCAGCTGCTCAACACGAGCATCAACGTCGTCGATTACGCGGATGGCCGCGCGCAGGTCGTGCAATGGGCAGACGTCTCGCACCTGGACGCCGCGAGCGACGACGACGGGTACCGCAAGGTGCTCTGAACCGGCAGGCTCCGTCCGGCATGGCCGGCCGGGGCTTCCTTCGCGCGTGGCGCTCGCCGCTTACTGCGGCAGCGCGTGGCGGGTCTTGTAGTCGAGCGCGTACGCGATCTTGCCGGGCTTGTCCGCCGCGATCGGCTGGCGCAGCTTGTCGAATTCTCCCTTGTTGTATTTCTTCCCGCCGTTGATCGCGTCCGCGCGCCCGAGGTCGGCGCCCGTCTTGCCGTCGATCACGGGGTCCGTGGCCGCGACCATGCGCGCCGACGCATTCCAGACCGCGTTCAGGTAGCCCGTGTCGGCCTTTGCCGGATCGGGATCGGTTGCGCCGGCGCGCGTCAGGTCGTAGCCGGCGAGCGAGAACGTGCCCGGTTGCGCGCGCAGCCAGTCGGCCCAGTAGAACTCGAGGTAGTCGGTGGCTTGTGCGGGCTTGCTGTAGGCGATGTCGCGCGTGAAATAGACGAGCGAGCGGTAGCGGTCGTTCGTCATCCCGAGTTTCAGGCCGAGCCCGGTCGGCAGTTGGGCGGCCGTGATCGGCTTGCCGTCACCGTTCTTGAGGCGCAGATAACCGCGGCTCTGCATCTGCTGCCAGAACGCGTCGCCCGAGTAGTCGCTGAGGTTGTCCTTGACGACGACGTGCACGTGCAGCGCCGGGCCGCCGTCGGGCGTCTCGTAGTAGGTCGACAGGCCGTGGTGGCCGTCGGTCAGGTACAGCGCATCGCCGTTCGGGCCGATCACGACCGGGTTCAGCACCGACCGGTCGCGGGCGTTCGCGTCGGTCGTCTTGCACGCGTAGCTGGCGGGATCGCGCAGCACCGACTTGGCCGTGTAGCCCGCCGAAGCGACACCGCCGAGGCCTTCGTCCGCACAGAAGTCGTCGAATTTCTTGTCGGGCTGCAGTTCGTAGCGGCCGAGCTTGTAGTAGATCTGGTCGTAACCGATTGCACCCTGCGTCGGATGGAGGTCGCCGAGCGTCACGTCGATCAGGTCGCCCGCACGGGCAGCCTTCCACTTGCCCGGTTGCGGCGTGACGGTGGCGGGCGGCGCCGGGGCAGGCGCGGTCGGGGTGCCGCCGGACGGCGTTTGCGCGTCCGAACGCGCGACGGCGGCGACATCGTCGCCTCCACAGGCGCCGAGGGCGAGGACGGCGGACAGGTTGGCGGCGAGGGCGAAACGGATCGGCAGGCGTGGCATCGCGGGTATCGGGTGTCGGTCGGATTGGCGGAACACCGCGCGGGTCACGGACAGGCGGGACGGACGGCGCGTGCGACCGTGCGCGGGTGCAAGCCCGTCAGCTTGTCACAGGTATTTGACAGCAAATTGAAATGACTGGAAGAAGCGGATCGTCAGGTGGACGAGGTGCCGTCGGGCGGTGCTGCCGTCGCGCGGCGGCGCGCACGCTTTGACGCGCCGTTCACGAGCGCCCAGCGCAGCACGGGCGCGACGACCCGTATGCCGGGCCGGACCACCGCGCGCCGCAGCGGCGCGAACGTGGACACGCCGAGCATGCGCTGCGCCCACGGCGGCAGCAGGTCGATTCCGGCATGCATCACCAGTGACGCGGCCGGCCGCAGCACCGGCTTCGCGACCGGCACGTTCAGCAGGATGGACATCACGTCGAACGTACGCGGCCCGGCCTCGAGTTCGGGCTGCATGCGTGCGAGATACGCGGCCACCTCGGCACGCGAACGGGGAACCTCGTGTGCGCCGAGCAGTTCGGCGACCAGTGCCGTCTCGGCGTAGTAGCGATCCTGCAATTCACCCGGCAGGGCCGGATTCACGTAGCGCAGATGCGCGGCGAGGAAACTCGATACTTCCGCGACGTGCACCCAGGTCAGCAACGCCGGATCGTCGGCGCGATACGGCCGGCCGTCCGGTGCGGTGCCCGATATGTGCGCGTGGATCGATTTCACGCGCTCGATCAGTGCGAGTGCGTCCGCGCGACTGCCGAAGGTCGTACCGGTGATGAACGTGGCGGTGCGCCGCAAGCGACCCAGGATGTCGGTGCGAAACGACGAGTGATCCCAGACGCCCGCGAGGGCGAGCGGATGGAGCGCCTGCAGCAGCAGTGCGGCGATGCCGCCCGTCATCATCGACGTGAAGTCGGCATGTACGCGCCAGCAGACGGCGTCGGGGCCGAACAGCCCCGGGTCTCCGGGCGGAGAGGAGAGGTCGAGCGACGGGCCGCCGCCGCCCGCCGTCAGGTGCGTGACGCCGGCCACGAGCCGCTTGCGGATCGGTTCGGCCCAGCGCGGGCCCGGTGCGGGTGTGGCGGGGTGGTGGCTGGGCGGCGTCGTCATGGCGGGTGCGGCTCGGGCGACGGGTTACTTCCCGTCGGGGGTATCCCACTCGCCGCGTTCGGTGCGGCCGGCGTCGGGCACGGAAAGCCCGAAGTGGCGATACGTGAGCAGCGTCGCGACGCGCCCGCGCGGCGTGCGCTGCAGGAAGCCCTGCTGGATCAGGTAGGGCTCGAGTACGTCCTCGATCGTGTCGCGCTCTTCGCCGATCGCCGCCGCGAGGTTGTCGATACCGACCGGGCCGCCGTCGAACTTGTACAGGATCGCCTCGAGCAGCTTGCGGTCCATCAGGTCGAAGCCGACCGGATCGACGTCGAGCATCGCGAGCGCGGCATCGGCGACGGCCGCGGTGATCTGGCCGTCGGCCTTCACTTCCGCGAAGTCGCGCACGCGGCGCAGCAGCCGGTTCGCAATCCGCGGCGTGCCGCGCGAGCGCTTCGCGATTTCCAGCGCGCCGTTCGGATCGATCTGCGCGTTCAGCAGCGATGCCGAGCGCCGCACGATGCGCGACAGTTGATCGGCGTCGTAGAACTCGAGGCGCGCGACGATCCCGAAACGGTCGCGCAGCGGGTTGGTCAGCATCCCGGCGCGGGTGGTGGCGCCGACCAGCGTGAACGGCTGCAGGTCGAGCTTCACGCTGCGCGCGGCCGGGCCTTCGCCGATCATGATGTCGATCTGGTAATCCTCGAGTGCCGGATACAGGATTTCCTCGACGACCGGCGACAGCCGGTGGATTTCGTCGATGAACAGCACGTCGTTCGCCTCGAGGTTCGTCAGCAGCGCGGCGAGATCGCCCGCGCGCTCGAGCACGGGGCCGGACGTCTGGCGCAGGTTCACGCCCATCTCCCGCGCGATGATGTGCGCGAGCGTCGTCTTGCCGAGGCCCGGCGGCCCGAACAGCAGCACGTGGTCGAGCGGCTCGGAGCGGCGCTTGGCGGCTTCGATGAAGATCTCGAGCTGGCCGCGCACCTTTTCCTGGCCGACGTAGTCGTCGAGCTGGCGCGGCCGCAGCGCACGTTCGAACACCTCCTCGTGCGACGAGGCGGGCGTGGCGGCGATGATCCGCTGCTCGGTGGCGAGTTTGTCGGTTTCAATCATGCGGCCATTGTACCGCGCGCCGCACTCCCGCCCACCTGGCCGAACGGCCGACTGGCGCGCGATGCCGCGCCGCGCGACACTGGTTTCGACGGCCGGATTGAACGCGCGTTACGCCTTCGACAACGCCTTCAGTGCGAGCTTGATGCCTTCGGATACACCGGTGCCGGCCGGCACGTTCTTGATCGCGGCCAGGCCTTCCTTTTCGGAATAGCCGAGCGCAAGCAGCGCGTTGAGGATGTCGGTTGCGTGGTCGGACGGCGACGCGGCGCCGGCGAGCGCGCCGAGATCGGCGCCGAGCTTGCCCTTCAGTTCGAGCAGCAGGCGTTCGGCCGTCTTCTTGCCGATGCCGGGCAGGCGCGTGAGGCGTGCGGCGTCCTGCATCGTCACGGCCTGCGCGAGTTCCTGCACGCTCATGCCGGACAGCACGGCGAGCGCCATGCGCGCGCCGATGCCGGTGATCTTCAGCAGTTCGCGGAAGGTCGTGCGCTCTTGAGGCGTCAGGAAGCCGTACAGCAGGTGCGCGTCCTCGCGGACGATCTGCTGCGTGAGCAGCACGACGCGCTCGCCCGTTTGCGGCAGGTTGTAGAAGGTGCTCATCGGCACGTCGATTTCGTAGCCGACGCCGTTGCAGTCGACGAGCAGGTGAGGCGGGTTCTTTTCGAGCAGGATGCCGGCGATGCGACCGATCATGGAGGGCGGGATGCGAGGAATAAAGCGCGAGTGTAGCGCACGTGCGGCGCAATGCCGACGGGATCGGCCGTCAGGCCGGGGCAACGGGTGTCGTGGGTGTGCCGCGTCCGGTCGAAACGCTCAACACGGTCGATCCGGCTGACCGCACGCCGGCGTGCGCGATGTCAGCCGACCAGCCGCCCGCGCCGTACGCGCAGCCCTTTCTTCGCGAGCGCCGGCGCGAGGCCGCCGAGCGTGTTGAGCGTGTCGCCGCCGTGCGCGTGGCAGATCGCCATGCCGAGCGCGTCGGCCGCGTCGGAGCCCGGCTGTCCGGAGAGATTGAGCAGCCGCGTGACCATCTCCTGCATCTGCGTCTTGGTCGCGCGGCCGTAGCCGACCACGGCCTGCTTGAGCTGCAGCGCCGTGTATTCGGCGACGGGCAGGCCGCCCGCGACGAGGCCGCAGATCGCGGCGCCGCGCGCCTGACCGAGCAGCAGCGTCGACTGCGGGTTCACGTTGACGAACACCTTTTCGATCGCGGCCTGATCGGGTGCGTGCTCGCGCACGATGGTCGAGACGCCCTGGAAGATCGTGCCGAGCCGGGTGGCCAGGTCGGCGGTCGGCGTGCGGATCACGCCGCTCGCGACATAGGCGAGCCGGTGGCCGCTGACGTCGATGATGCCGAAACCGGTGACGCGCAGGCCAGGGTCGATGCCGAGAATTCGCATGAGTGAGGAGAATGGCGTGATGCAGCGATACTACAACGAATGGTGTGCGGCGCCGGCCGCACGGTTGCGTGCGCCGGCGCAACACAATAAAAAACCCGGCGGGTGCAATGCCGCCGGGTTGTCGTGCAGCGGCCGCGCGGGCCGCAGGCCGCGATCAGTGACGGAAGTGACGCACGCCCGTCAGGATCATCGCGATGCCGTGCTCGTCGGCTGCGGCGATCACTTCGTCGTCGCGCATCGAGCCGCCCGGCTGGATCACGCAGGTCGCGCCGGCCGCCACGACGACGTCGAGGCCGTCGCGGAACGGGAAGAACGCATCCGACGCGACGGCCGAACCGGCCAGCGTCAGGCCCGCGTTCTGCGCCTTGATGCTTGCGATGCGCGCGGAATCGACGCGGCTCATCTGGCCGGCGCCGACGCCGAGCGTCATGCCGTTGCCGCAGAACACGATCGCGTTCGACTTCACGTATTTCGCGACGCGCCACGCGAACAGCAGGTCGTCCATTTCCTTCGCGGTCGGCTGGCGCTTCGTGACGACGCGCAGCTCGCTCGGCTGCACGTTCTTCGAATCGAGCGACTGCACGAGCAGGCCGCCGCCCACGCGCTTCAGGTCGAATGCGTTATGGCCGTCGCCCAGCGCGATCTCGAGCAGGCGCACGTTCTGCTTCGCGGCGAACACCTGCTTCGCGGCGTCGGAGAACGACGGGGCGATCAGCACTTCGACGAACTGCTTCGCGACGGCCTGGGCAGCCGCTTCGTCGACTTCGCGGTTGAACGCGATGATGCCGCCGAAGGCCGACGTCGGATCTGTCTGGAACGCCTTCGCGTACGCGTCGGCCGAATCGTTGCCAACTGCAACGCCGCACGGGTTCGCATGCTTGATGATCACGCAGGCCGGTGCGTCGAACGTCTTCACGCATTCCCACGCCGCGTCCGAATCCGCGATGTTGTTGTACGACAGTTCCTTGCCTTGCAGCTGGCGGTAGTTCGCCAGCGCGCCGGCCGGCGTCGCGAGGTCGCGGTAGAACGCCGCGCTCTGGTGCGGGTTCTCGCCGTAGCGCAGGTCCTGCACCTTGTCGAACGCCAGGTTCAGCGTGGCCGGGTACGTGCTGCGCGAGGCGTGCTTCAGCTCGTCGGTCAGGCTCGTCAGGTAGTTCGTGATCGCGCCGTCATATTGCGCGGTGTGCGCGAACACCTTCGTCGCGAGGCGGAAGTTGGTCGCGTAGCCCACCGCATTGCCGTTCGCCTTCATTTCATCGAGCACGACCGCGTAGTCGGCCGGATCGACGACGACCGTCACGTCGCGGTGGTTCTTCGCGGCCGAGCGCAGCATCGTCGGGCCGCCGATGTCGATGTTCTCGATCGCGTCGGCGAGCGTGCAGTCGTCCTTCGCGATCGTCGCGACGAACGGATACAGGTTCACGACGAGCAGGTCGATCGTCGGGATGCCGTGCTGTTCCAGCGCCTGCATGTGCTCGGGCAGGTCGCGGCGGGCGAGGATGCCGCCGTGCACCTTCGGGTGGAGCGTCTTCACGCGCCCATCGAGCATCTCCGGGAAGCCCGTGTAATCGGCCACTTCGGTCACGGGCAGGCCGGCGTCGGCGAGGAGTTTCGCGGTGCCGCCCGTCGACAGCAGCTTGACGCCGAGGTCGGACAGCGACTTCGCGAAGTCGACAATGCCGGTCTTGTCGGAAACGGAAATGAGCGCTTGCTTGATCATGATGGAACCACCAATAGCCAGGGAAACGGGGACGGGACGGCTGCCTATAGCAGGCCGTGCTGCTGCAGCTTCTTGCGCAGCGTATTGCGATTGATGCCGAGGTACTCCGCGGCGAGCGACTGGTTGCCGCCTGCCTGTACGAGCACGACCTCGAGCATCGGCTTTTCGACGCAGGACATCACCATTTCATAGACGTCGTGCGGATTGGAGCCGTCTAGATCCCGGAAATACACGTCCAGGCTCTCGCGGACACATTGTTCGATGTTGTGCTTGCTCATGCTGCTAACTGGTTATGGTCGTCCGACTCGCCCTGGCCGTTTTCCTCTTCGTCGTCGACATAGACGAGGTGGTCCGACAGCGCCTTTTGCGCCTCGAAGAATGCATTGACGGCGGCGAGCTGCTCGCGGGTGGAATCGAGCGTGTTCATCCTGTGCCGGAACCCGTTGGCACCGGAAAGGCCGCGAGTGTACCAGCCGATGTGCTTGCGCGCAGTACGGACTCCCGTGAATTCACCATAGAAGGCGTAGTGGTCTTCCAGGTGTTCGTTCATCACGTGCTGAATCTCGTCGATCCGCGGCGGGGGCAGCAGCTCGCCGGTTTGCAGGAAATGATCGATTTCGCGGAACAACCATGGCCGACCTTGCGCGGCGCGACCGATCATCAGGGCATCGGCGCCGGTCGCGTCGAGCACGGCCTTCGCCTTCGCGGGCGACGTGATGTCACCGTTCGCGACCACCGGAATCCGCACCGCCGCCTTCACGGCCGCGATGGTGTCGTATTCGGCGTCGCCGCGGTACAGGTCGGCGCGCGTGCGGCCGTGCACGGTGAGCATCGAAATGCCGGCGGCTTCGGCCAGGCGCGCGACCGTGATCGCGTTCTTGTGCTCGCGATCCCAGCCCGTGCGGATCTTCAGCGTGACGGGCACCGCATCGGGCCCCGTGCCGACCGCCGCGACGACCGCCTCGATGATGCGCTGCACGAGCGGCTCGTTCTGCAGCAGCGCGGAGCCGGCCGCGACGTTGCAGACCTTTTTCGCCGGGCAGCCCATGTTGATGTCGATGATCTGCGCGCCGTTGTCGACGTTGTAGCGGGCCGCTTCGGCCATCATCGCCGGATCGGCGCCCGCGATCTGGACCGCGATCGGCTCCACCTCGCCTTCGTGGTTCGCGCGCCGCATCGTCTTCGCGCTTTTCCACAGCTGCGCGTTGGACGCGACCATCTCGGACACGGCGTAACCGGCCCCCATCCGCTTGCAGAGCTGGCGGAACGGACGATCCGTCACGCCGGCCATCGGGGCGACGAACAGGTTGTTACGCAATACGTGAGAGCCGATAACGGGCATCGCAATGGCACCGCCCGCGGCGGGCGCGGGCATGAAAAGGGCAGACGGAAACGCGCATTTTACCGTATTCCCATGCCCCGCCGATTTGACCCGGTTTGAGTGGCGCGACTGTGCGCGCCGGGCGTCAGTTGCGCTGGCCGAACATCATCTGGCGCGCGATCACCTTCTTGAGCGGCGGCACGAACTCGAGTGCGGTGAGCGCGGCACCGCGCAGCAGCGGGAGCGGGCCCGAGTCGATCGTGAACAGGCGTGCCAGCGTGTCGGTCGCGCCGATCGTGAAGCGCCGGTCGAGTGCGCGGCGCGCGTTGAAGGTGGCGAGCGCGGTCGCTTCGAAGCCTTGCGTGGACAGTGTGTCGACGAGCGTATGCGCATCGCGCAGCCCGAGGTTGAGCCCCTGGCCCGCGACGGGGTGCAGGGTTTGCGCGGCATTGCCGACGATCGCGACGCGGCCGTTGACGAGCGTCTGCGCGGCGTTCAGGCCGAGCGGGAAAGACGCGCGGCCCGCGATCGCGACGAAGTCGCCCATGCGCTCGCCGAACGCGCTGCCGAGCTCGCGCAGGAACGCGTCGTCGGGCAGCGCGGCGCGGCGCGCCGCTTCGTCGGGCGTGCAGCACCACACGAGCGAATACTCGGCCTGGCGCGGGCCGCCAAGCGGCAGCAGCGCGAGCGGGCCTTCGTGCGTGAAGCGTTCCCACGCGACGTTCGGGCGCGGCGCCGATACCGTGACCGTGCCGACGATCGCAGTCTGGCCGTAGTCGCGGCGATGCTTGCCGGTATCGGCCCGCTGTTCGTGGAACAGCCCGCCTTCGGCATTGATGACGATGCGTGCGCGCAGCGTGCGCTCGCCTTGCGGGCCATCGAGCGTCAGCGTGACGCCGTCGGCATCCTGCTGCGGCGCGCGCGCGGTGGTCGACGTGAGCCAGTCGACGCGGGTGCCGCGCACGGCGCCGGCGAGCGCCTGCACGAGCGAGCCGAAGCGCACGACATAACCGAGCGCGGCGAGGTCGTGTTCGTCGCGGTCGATCAGCGTGCGGCCGAAATGGCCGCGCTGCGATACGTGGATGTGTTCGATCGGCGTCGCGTCGGCGGGCCACGCGAGCGTGTCGAGCAGCACACGGCTGCCGTGCGACACGGCGATCGCGCGCGGATCGTTTGCGCTCGCGGCCGGTTCACGCGCATCGATCAGCGCGATCGATGCGTGCTGCGTGGCGCTGCGGCGCGCGAGCCAACCGGCGAGCGCGAGCCCGACGGGGCCCGCGCCGACGATGGCGAGGTCGTAGTCCGGCGTGGCTGGGGAGGAGGCGGTCGTCATCTTGATTCGTGAAACGGAGGTAACGGTCGGCGGCAGCCGGTCATGCGAGTGCGCGCATCAGCGCTTCGATCTCGTCCGCCGCGACGGGCACGCCGCGCGTGATCAGCTCGCAGCCGTGCTCGCGCACGATTGCGTCGTCCTCGATGCGGATGCCGATGTTCCAGTACTCGGGCGGCACGTCGTCGGCGGCGCGCACATACAGGCCGGGTTCGACCGTCAGCGTCATGCCGGCCTTCAGCGTGCGCCATGGCAGCGCGCCGTTGCCGTCGCGCTCGGCGAGCCGCTCGCGGTAGTCGCCGCAATCGTGCACGTCCATGCCGATCCAGTGGCCGGTGCGGTGCATGTAGAAGCGCGTGTACGCACGCTCGGCGATCACGTCGTCGACGTTCGAGAAGCGCGTTTTCGGGATGATGCCGGTGTCGAGCAGCCCCTGCGCGAGCACGCGCACGGCGGCGTCGTGCGGTGCTTCGAACGGCACGCCGGCGCGCGTCGCGTCGATCGCGGCCTGCTGGGCGGCGAGCACGATGTCGTACAGCGTGCGTTGCGCGGGCGAGAAGCGCCCGTTGGCCGGAAACGTGCGCGTGATGTCCGACGCGTAGCCGTCGAGTTCGCACGCGGCATCGATCAGGATCAGGTCGCCGTCCTTCGCGGTTGCATTGCCGGCCGGGTAGTGCAGCACGCACGCGTTCGCGCCGGCCGCGACGATCGAGCCGTACGCGGGCGACTGCGCGCCGTGCTTGCGGAACACATACAGCAGCTCGGCTTCGAGTTCGTATTCGCGGATGCCGGGGCGGCACGCCTGCATCGCGCGGCGGTGCGCGAGCGCGGAGATGTGCGCGGCGCGCATCATGATCGCGAGCTCGTGCTCGTCCTTCACGAGCCGCATGTCGTCGAGGAGCGGCGTGAGGTCGAGCATCGCGTCCGGTGCGGCGACGCCCGTGCGCGCCAGCGCGCGTACCGCGTCGATCCAGCCCGCGAGCCGGCGGTCGAAGTCGGCCGATGCGCCGAACCGGTAGTGCACGGTGCCGGAGTCGGCGAGCAGGCGCGGCATCTCCGTATCGATCACGTCGACCGCGAACGCCGCGTCGAAGCCGAACGCATCGCGCGCGGCTTCGGGCCCGTAATGGAAGCCTTCCCAGATCTCGCGGTCGGCATTCTTGCCGCGGCAGAACAGGATCGACTCCGGCGCGCCGTGCGGCGCGGCCGCGTTCAGCACGAGCACGGCATCCGGCTCGGTGAAGCCCGTCAGGTAATGGAAGTAGCTGTCGTACCGGTACGGGTAGGCCGTATCGCGGTTGCGCAGCAGTTCCGGCGCGGTGGGGACGATGGCGACGCCGCCGCCGGCGGCACGCAGTGCGGCAAGCACGCGTTCACGGCGCTGGCGGTAGACGTCGACGGCGATGGCGGTATCGAGGGGCGCGTTCATTCGTGCGATTGTAGCGCCGCGTGACGCCGCGCGTGAGGGAGGGGGCGGGAAGCCGCGCCGGGCGGCCCGCGTGACGGTTGTTGCAAACCATCCACAGGCCGGTCGGGCGATTTTCTGTCGCGCGACGCCGGCCGGTTATGATCGGCGACAACGTATACTCTCGGCGGTTCCCTTAAAAAGGCAGATGATGAAATTAATCGGTTCGCTCAGCAGCCCGTACGTCCGCAAGGCGCGGATCGTGCTGGCTGAAAAGAAGATCGACTACAAGCTGGAGCTCGAGAACGTGTGGGCGCCGGAGACGGATATTCATGCTTCGAATCCGCTCGGCAAGGTCCCGTGCCTTGTGATGGAGGATGGTGCCGCGGTGTTCGATTCCCGCGTGATCTGCGAATACGTCGACACGCTGTCGCCGGTCGGCAAGCTGATTCCGCCGTCGGGGCGCGAGCGCGTCGAAGTGCGCTGCTGGGAAGCGCTGGGCGACGGCGTGCTCGACGCGGCCGTGGCGATTCGTCTCGAATACACGCAGCGGGACGAAGCGCAGCGCAGCGCGAGTTGGATCGCGCGCCAGCAGCGCAAGATCGACGACGCGCTCGTCGCGATGTCGCAAGGGCTCGGCGGCAAGACGTGGTGCGTCGGTAATCATTACACGCTCGCCGACATCGCACTCGGCTGCGCGCTCGGCTATCTCGACTTCCGGATGCCCGAGCTCAACTGGCGCGACCGCCACCCGAACCTCGACAAGCACTTCGTGAAGCTGCTGCAGCGGCCGTCGTTCGCCGACACGCTGCCGCAGAACTGAGCCGCGCGCGACGCGTACACGCATTCACGCATTCGGCAGACAAAAGAAAAGCGCCCCGCGGGGCGCTTTTCTTTTTGCCGGGCCGCCCCCGCGGCGGGGGCGCTCGCCTGCATCATTCGATCGACGCGTAGACGGCCTCGCCGAGCGTGAACGAATCGCTGCGCGAAATCGGCCACCACTTGTCGTACAGCGTAAAGCCGCAGGTGTTGCCGTCGAGCAGCGCGCCGGGCTTCAGGTACTTCAGCAGCTGCGACATCAGCCGGACCTCGTGCGGCGCGATGCGCTGCACGATGTGATGCGCGCGCAGCTCCGACGGATGCGCGAGGCCGGCCGCCTGCACGAGCTCCTGCAGCGCGTGCAGCGTGTTGCGGTGGAAGTTGTACACGCGGTCGGCCTTGTCGGGCACGACGAGCGCGCGCTGGCGCACCGGGTCCTGCGTCGCGACGCCGGTCGGGCAGCGGCCCGTGTGGCAGGTCTGCGCCTGGATGCAGCCGACCGCGAACATGAAGCCGCGCGCCGAGTTCACCCAGTCCGCGCCGATCGCGAGCGTGCGGGCGACGTCGAACGCGGTGATGATCTTGCCGCTCGCGCCGATCTTCACGCGGTCGCGCACGCCGATCCCGACGAGCGTGTTGTGCACGAGCAGCAGCCCTTCCTGCAGCGGCACGCCGACGTGGTCGGTGAATTCGAGCGGCGCCGCGCCCGTGCCGCCTTCCGCGCCGTCGACGACGATGAAGTCCGGCACGATGCCGGTCTCGAGCATCGCCTTCGCGATCCCGAAGAATTCCCACGGATGGCCGACGCACAGCTTGAAGCCGGTCGGCTTGCCGCCCGACAGCGTGCGCAGCCGTTCGACGAATTCGAGCAGCCCGCGCGGGGTCGAGAATTCCGAGTGCGTCGCGGGCGAGATGCAGTCCTTGCCCATCGGCACGCCGCGCGTCTCGGCGATCTCCGGCGTGATCTTCGCGGCCGGCAGCACGCCGCCGTGGCCGGGCTTCGCGCCCTGCGACAGCTTGACCTCGATCATCTTGACCTGCGGATCGGCGGCCTGCTTCGCGAACTTGTCGGGGTTGAAGGTGCCGTCGTCGTTGCGGCAGCCGAAGTAGCCGGACGCGATTTCCCAGATGATGTCGCCGCCGTTCTCGCGGTGGTACTTCGACAGCGAGCCTTCGCCCGTGTCGTGCGCGAAACCGCCTTTCTTCGCGCCGAGGTTCAGCGAGCGGATCGCGTTCGCGGACAGCGAGCCGAAGCTCATCGCCGAGATGTTGAAGATCGAAATGTCGTACGGTTGCGCGCGATTCGCGCCGACGCGGACACGGAAATCATGGTTCGGCAGCTTCGTCGGCGCGAGCGAGTGGCTGATCCATTCGTGCGCGACGGCCTTCACGTTCAGCTCGGTGCCGTACGGGCGGTTGTCGGCGACGTTCTTCGCGCGCTGGTAGACGAGGCTGCGCTGCGCGCGCGAGAACGGCTTTTCGTCGGTGTCGTCCTCGACGAAATACTGGCGGATTTCAGGTCGGATGAATTCGAACAGGAAGCGGAAGTGGCCCCAGAGCGGGTAGTTGCGCAGGATCGCGTGGCGGTCCTGCTTCAGGTCGTACAGGCCGAGCGCGACGAGGGCGGCGGGAATCAGGATCCACAGCCACGCGATCGCGTGCCGCGCGGCGAGTGCCGCGACGGCCACGAACAGCAGGACCGCGCACCACATCGCGAGATAGCGTCGGGAAAACATGGGGACTCCGTCGTAATTATCTGGATGGCCATCGCTCGCGAGCGGTCGCGCGGCGGCCGGCAGGTCGGCGCCCTCGGCGTTGCGCCGGGCCGGCGG
>NZ_LDVA01000336.1:0-9331 GCF_050768715.1 Burkholderia sp. ZZQ-2
TCAGTGCAGGATCTTCGCGAGGAAGTCCTTCGCGCGTTCCGATTTCGGATTCGAGAAGAAATCGTCCTTGCGGTCGTCCTCGACGATCGCGCCCTTGTCCATGAAGATCACGCGATGCGCGACCTTCTTCGCGAAGCCCATCTCGTGCGTGACGACCATCATCGTCATCCCTTCCTGCGCGAGTTCGACCATCACGTCGAGCACTTCGTTGATCATCTCGGGGTCGAGCGCGGACGTCGGTTCGTCGAACAGCATCGCGATCGGGTCCATCGACAGCGCGCGCGCGATCGCGACACGCTGCTGCTGGCCGCCCGACAACTGGCCCGGGAACTTGTGCGCGTGCGCCTTCAGGCCGACGCGGTCGAGCAGCTTCAGGCCCTTCTCGTTCGCCTCGTCCTTGCCGCGGCCGAGCACCTTGATCTGCGCGAGCGTCAGGTTCTCGGTGATCGACAGGTGCGGGAACAGCTCGAAATGCTGGAACACCATCCCGACCTTCGAGCGCAGCTTCGACAGGTTCGTCTTCTTGTCGCCGACCGACTGGCCGTTCACGAGGATCTCGCCCTGCTGGAACGGCTCGAGGCCGTTGACGGTCTTGATCAGCGTCGACTTGCCCGAGCCCGACGGGCCGCACACGACGACCACTTCGCCTTTCCTGACCTCGGTCGTGCAGTCGGTGAGGACCTGAAACGGGCCGTACCACTTCGAAACGTTGCTGATGGAAATCATGGGGGATACCTGCATCGTAATGAGGCGCGCGCGGCGCCGGTTCAGCGTGCCTTCGCGACGCGGTAGCGGCGTTCGAGCACGCGGGCGTACCACGTCAACGGGAAGCACATCGCGAAGTAGAGCAGCGCGACCATCGCGTAGATCGGAAACGGCTTGAACACCGCATTGGTGATGATGTTGCCGGTCTTCGTGAGTTCGGTCAGCCCGATGATCGACGTCAGCGCCGTGCTCTTCACCGCCTGCACGAGAAAGCCGACGGTCGGCGGCAGCGCGATTTTCCATGCCTGCGGCCACACCGCGTAACGGAGTTGTTGCGTCCACGTCATGCCGAGGCTGGCCGCCGCACTCCACTGGCCGCGCGGCACGGCGTCGACGCAGCCGCGCCAGATGTCGGCCAGGTACGCGCTCGCGTTCAACGTCAATACGACCGATGCGGCGGTCCACGGCGTCACGTCGATGCCGATCAGCGGCAGCCCGAAGAAACCGAGGAACAGCTGCATCAGCAACGGCGTGCCCTGAAACAGCTCGACGTACAGGCTCACGAAGCGGCGCAGCGCCGGCATCGGCGAGATGCGCATCGCGAGCAGCGCAAACCCGGCGACGCTGCCGCCGACGAACGTGATCAGCGACAGCAGCATGGTCCAGCGCGCGGCCAGTAGCAGGTTCCACGCAATATCCTGGAAGGTGAATTCGATCATCGGGCACGCTCCGTCGGGAGGCCGGTTTCACGGGAGCGCGCGCGCCACGTAAAGCGGGCAACGCACGAGCGGCGCGGTGCGGCGGCCGCACCGTGCGGCGCGCGGCCCGCGAACAGACGGCGGCCGACGCGATTGAGCAGCATGCGCAGCGCGATCGACAGCAGTAGGTAGATCGCAGTCACGACGATGTAGATCTCGAACGCACGGAAATTGCGCGACTGGATGAAGTTCGCCGCATAGGTCAGGTCGGGCACCGAGATCTGCGACACGACGGCCGAACCGAGCATCACGATCAGCACCTGCCCGAGCAGCGCGGGGTACACGTTCGCGAGCGCCTGCGGCAGCACGACCTGACCGAACACCTGCCGGCCGTGCAGCCCGAGCGCACGTGCGGCCTGCGTTTGCCCGTGCGGAACCGATTCGATGCCGGCCCGCAGGATCTCGACCGCATACGCGCCCAGGTTGACCGTCATCGCCAGCACGGCCGCCTGCGCTTCGTCGATGTGCACGCCGATCCCGGGCAGCCCGAAGAAGATGAAGAACAGCTGGACCAGGAACGGCGTATTGCGGATCAGCTCGACGTAGGCCGCGACCAGCGTGCGTGCCCAGCGCGGGCCGGCGAGCGCGGCCCACGCGCCGGCGGTGCCGATCAGGCCGCCGAGCGCGGTGGAGGCCGCGGTGAGGCCGAGCGTCACGCCGATCCCGCGCGCGAGCATGCCGGCGTAGAGGCCGAAATCGCTGAAGTCGAACACGTAGGTCATAACGATACCTTCCGTCGTGAATGCGGGGCGGGCGCGACGCGCGTCACAGGTCGGCCGGCAGTGCCGCGTGCAGCCACTTCTGCGACAGGGTGTTCAGCGTGCCGCTTTTCTTCGCGCCGGCGATCGCGTCATTGACCTTCTGCATCAGGCGCGGCTCGTTCTTGTTCAGGCCGACGTGATCGGGCGAGCTGAACAGCGAGAACTTCTGCTCCGGATCGATCGACGGATGGCGCGCGATGATCGTCGCGCCGACGTCGTTGCCGATCACGAGCAGTTGCGCCTGCCCCGACAGGAACGCCGCGATCGCGCCGTTTGGATCGTCGAAGCGCTTGATCGTCGCGTTCGGCGGCGCGACCTTGCTCACGCTCAGGTCCTCGAGCGTGCCGCGCGCGACCGCGACCGACTTGCCGGCGAGATCGGCGGTGCCTTTCACGGCGAGCGATTTCGGGCCGAATACCGCGAGATAGTACGGCGCATACGCGTTCGAGAAATCGATCACCTTCGCGCGCTCCGGCGTCTGGCCGACCGACAGCAGCATGTCGGTCTTGCGGTCGGCGAGATACGCCATTCGGTTGTCGCCGGTGACCTGCACGAGCTCGACCTTTGCGTTGAGCGCCTTGCCGATCAGCGTCGCCATGTCGATGTCGTAACCTTGCGGCTTCATGTCGGGGCCGATCGAGCCGAACGGCGGGTAGTCCTCGAACACGCCGATGCGCACGACGCCGGATTTCGCGATCGTGTCGAGTGCGTCGGCATGTGCGAGCGGCGCGATGGCGGCGAGACCCGCCGCGCAGGTGCAGACGAGGGCGGTGCGGGCGAGCAGGCGTCGCACGAGACGGTGGGCTTGGGTCGATGCGTTCATGATGGAGTCCTTGTTGCTGCGCTGGGGAAAGAACAGGAAATCAGGCGCCGCGTGCGGCGATCAGCTTGCATGCATGCGCGGGTAGCTCGGCGGCGACCGGCATGCCGACGTGCAGGTCGGGCGTTTCGCGCGGCGTCGTCGCTGCCGTCAGCGTGAAGCCGCGGCAATCGATCGTCGCCTCGATCGACGCGCCGACGTCGCGCACGAACGTGACCGTGCCGGCGAGCGTGTTCGGCGCGGACGGCGAGCCCGAGGCCGCGCGCACGCACACGTCCTCGGGGCGAATCAGCAGGCGCACGGCGTCGTCCGCGCGCGGCGCGTCGGGCGCGCGCCGGATCGCGAGCCGTTGTCCGCCCGGCAGCACGATCGCGTCGTCGCCGTCGCACGCGACCGGCAGGATGTTGCCGAGGCCGATGAAATCCGCGACGAATTCGTTGACCGGATCGCGATAGATGTCGAGCGGCCGGCCGACCTGCTGGATGCGGCCTTTCTCCATTACGACGATCTCGTCGGCCATCGTCATCGCTTCGCGCTGGTCGTGCGTGACCATGATCGTCGTGATGCCGAGCCGTTGCTGGAGCAGCCGGATCTCGACCTGCATCGCCTCGCGCAGCTTCGCATCGAGCGCCGACAGCGGCTCGTCGAGCAGCAGCAGGCGCGGAGACGAAGCGATCGCGCGTGCGATCGCGACGCGCTGGCGCTGCCCGCCCGACAGTTGCGTGACGAGCCGGTCGGCCAGGTGCGGAAGCTGGATGAGTTCCAGCAACTCCGCGACACGCTGCGTTTGAGCCGTCCTGGCCGTCTTGCGCAGCCGCAGCGGATACGCGATGTTTTGCGCGACCGTCATGTGCGGGAACAGTGCGAGCGACTGGAACACCATGCCGAAGTCGCGCCGGTTGGCCGGCACGTGCGTGAGGTCGCGGCCGGCGAACGTGATCGTGCCCGACGTCGGCGTCTCGAGGCCGGCGATGATCCGCATCAGCGTGGTCTTGCCGCAGCCCGACGGACCGAGAAAGCAGACGAGCTTGCCGTCCGGCACGGACAGGTCGACGTGATCCACGGCATACGCGTGCTGGAAGCGCTTCGTCACGCGCTGAAGGGTGAGCTGGGTCATGGGGAGTCCTTGGATGGGCGAGGGCGGAGTCGTGCGCGTATCAGAGCGCAACGCCCTTGTCGCCGACGAGTTTTTCGAGCATCCAGATCAGCGCGAAATCGATCGCGACGGTGAACACCGCGAAACAGAACACGGTCGGGTCGAGCGACGACACGGTGCGGCTGTAGAGCCAGACCGGCAGCGTCATCGTGTCGACGCTGTACAGGAAGAACGTCACCGTGAACTCGTTGAACGACACGATGAACGCGAACAGCATGCCGGCGAGGACGCCCGGCCGCATCAGCGGCAGGACGACATCGACGAACGCGCGGCGCGGGCTCGCGCCCATCAGGCACGCGGCTTCCTCGAATTCCGGGCCGATCGACGCGACCGATGCCGCGCAGTTCTTCACGGTAAACGGCAGCGTCAGGATCACGTGCGCGACGACGAGCCGCACGAGCCCGAGTTCGACCGGCAGCGCGTTGAACACGAGCAGCAGCGCGAGGCCGAGCATGACGAGCGGATAGACGATCGGCAGCGCGACGAGCTGCTCGACGAACGTCTTGCCGCGGAAGCGATAACGCGACAGCGCGTAGGCGGCGGGTACCGAAACCGCAGTCGCGACCAGCATCGTCGCGATCGCGACGACGAGGCTCGTCGTCAACGCGGCACCCATCGATTGCGCACTGCCGGCATCGGCGGTCACGAAGGTCTGCCAGGCGGCGCGGTACCAGTGCAGGCTGAAATCGCGCGGCGGGAATTCGAGCGTGCCCGACGAGCCGAACGACATCGTGATCATCGTCACGATCGGCAGTGCGGCGAGGCACAGCACGAGCGTCGCGAGGGTGCCGGTCGCGCGGCTCAGACGGCCGGGCAGCGGTGCTCGCGGCAGAAGGGCATTCATCGGTTCACCTCGTCACGTTGCAGGGCGCGCACGAGGCGCTGGGAAACCGCCATCACGACGAGCGTCGCGCCCATCAGCACGACACCCGAGGCCGACGCGGCCGGCCAGTTCAGCAGCGGCGCGACCTGGTCATGCACGAGCACCGCGAGCATCGGTACGCGCCGGCCGCCGAGCAGCAGCGGCACCGCGAACGCACTCGCGTTGTAGGCGAACACGAGCAGCGCGCCCGATACGAGCCCCGGCATCGCGAGCGGCAGCGTCACGTGCCGCAGCGTCTGCCAGCGCGTCGCGCCGAGCGTCGCGGCGGCTTCGTCGTACGCGCGGGACACGGCACGCAGCGCGCTCGACAGCGGCAGCACGGCGAGCGGGAATGCGGTCTGGATCAGCCCGAGCAGCACGCCGTGTTCGCGGTACAGCAGCTGCAGTGGCCGTTCGATGACGCCGGCCGCCAGCAGCGAGCGGTTGAGCAGGCCCGCCGGGCCGAGCATCACGAGCCAGCCGTAACCCTGCAGCAGCAGGTTGACGAGCAGCGGCAGCAGCACGCCGGCAAGCATGAGTCGCCGCGCGAGCCGCGATTCGGCGCGCGCCATCGCCAGCGCGACCGGGATCGCGAGCAGCACCGCGCATACCATGCTCTGGAACGCGAGGCGCAGCGTGAGCCACAGCGAGTGCATGAAGTACGGGTCGGCGAGATCGGCGTAGTTCTGCAGCGTGAACGTGCGCCATTCGTCGCCCGGCGTACCGACGCTCATCCGCAGTACGGTGAGCGTCGCCGCCGCGAGCACCGCGAGGAATGCGAGGATCGGCGCAAGCAGCAGCCACGGCGGCACGCCGGGCCGTGCGGCAGCGGCGGCCGAGGCGCCGCCGGCCGGGCCGGCGGCGACGGGTTCCGCGTGACGGGAGGAAGGCAGCGAGGCCATGTCGTCAGGCCGCGAAGAGGCTGGTATAGCGCTTGATCCACGCCGGCTGAACGGCGGCGAGCGCCTTGTCGTCGTGGAGGATGGCCTTCTCCGCGATCTGCTGCGGCGACGGCACGAATGCGCGGCTTTCTGCCGGGATCACGGCCTTCGAATTCACCGGCCCGTTCAGCACGTCCGCCGCCATCCGGCCCTGCACGCCCGCGTCGAGCGTGTGGTTGATGAACGCATGGATCAAGTCGAGGTCGCCCGGGTGCGCTTTCGGAATCACCGTGAACATCAGTTGCGTCGCGAAGCCTTCCTTCATCCCGTACGTCACGCCCATCTTGTAGTCGGGCTTGCGGATCTGGTCCGGGAAGAACGCGGGCGAATAGATGCCGCCGATGTCGAGCGAGCCGGTGCGGAACAGGTCGGCGACCTGGTTCGGGTTTTCGCCGAGCGTCATCACACGATCCTTGAGCGCCGCGAGCTTGCGGAAGCCCGGTTCGATGTTCTGCTGCGAACCGCCGGCCAGCTTCGCGGCGACGATCGCGAGATCGACCGCCTCGGCCCACTCCGGCGGCGGAAGAAACAGGCGCCCCGCATATTTCGGATCCCACAGCGCTTCGTAGCTCGCCGGTGCGGTCTTGACGGTCGACGTGTTGTAGATCAGCCCGTCCGACCACAGCAGGTAGCCGACACCGAACCCGTTTGCGCCCGTGCGGTACTGCGGCGCGACGTCCTTCAGGTTCGGCAGCCGGTTCAGGTCAGGCTTCGCGAGCAGGCCCGCATCGGCGAGGCCGGCCGCACCGACGCCGGCCAGCGTGATCACGTCGTAGGTCGGCCGCTCGCCGGCGGCCTTGACCTTCGCGACCATGCCCGACGTGCCGTCCGCGCGGTCGGCGATCACGCGTGCGCCGGTCTGCTTGCTGAACGTTTCCGCGATATTGCGCAGCGCGGCCGCACCGGTATCGTCAGACCACGTGAGGATGCGCAGCGTCTTGCCCGCGAAGCTGCTCGTCTGTGCCTTCGCAGTACTGATGAATGGCATCGGAAGGGCGGATGCGGCGAGTGCCGTGCCGAGGGTTTTGATCACCTGCCTTCTGCCCGCCTTGAAGTGTTGCATGGCCGTCTCCTGATGAACGATGCCGGGTGGTTCGATGCCGGTCGCCGAATGGCGGCGCGGGGTGTGGATGCACTGTAGGGACGTCAAATTTCCGCAACAAACGAAATATCCGCATGCGCGGCATGAGATAAACGCATGGCCCGGACGGCCTCAGCGGGCCGGCATCATGACCTGCTTGATCTCCTGGAATGCGGCCAGCCCGAACGGGCCGAGCTCGCGTCCGACGCTGCTGCGCTTGTAGCCGCCCCATGAGGTTTGCGGATAGATCAGTTGCGGCGTGTTGATCCACACGACGCCTGCTTCGAGCGCGTCGGCGACCCGCTTGCCGCGTGCCGCGTCGCGCGTGACGACGGTCGCGACGAGCCCGTATTCGGTATCGTTGGCGGCCGCGATCGCGTCGTACTCGGTATCGAACGTGCGGACGCACAGCACCGGCCCGAAGATTTCGTCGCGCCATAGCGGGCTGTCGGCCGGCACGTCGGCGAACAGCGCGGGCCGGATGAAGTAACCGGGGCCGGCGGGCGCGTCGCCGCCAGTCACGAGCCGCGCGCCGTCGGCGCGGCCTTGCGCGATGTGGCGCTTCACGCGCTCGTATTGCGCGCGGTTCGTCAGCGGGCCCATCTGCACGCCGGGCGCGAACGGCGGGCCGACGACGGTCGCGTCGATCCGCCGCGCGAGGCGTGCGATCAGGTCGTCGGCGAGCGGCGCGGCGACGAGCACGCGCGAGGTCGCCGAACACATCTGCCCCGCGTTGAACAGGCCGCCGCCCGCGATCAGCTCGACCGCGTGGTCGGGATCGGCGTCGTCGAACACGACGATCGACGACTTGCCGCCGAGTTCGAGGCCGACGCCCTTGATCGTGTCCGCGGCCGTTTTCATGACCTGCGCGCCGACCGCCGTGCTGCCGGTAAACGACACCTTCGCGACGAGCGGATGCGCGCACAGCCGGGCACCGACGTCGGGGCCGGTGCCCGTCACGACGTTCAGCACGCCTGGCGGCAGGCCCGCTGCGGCGGCGATCGCGACGAGTTCGAGTTCCGGCAGCGGCGTGATCTCGGACGGCTTCAGCACGACGGTACAGCCGGCCGCGAGCGCCGGCGCGAGCTTCCATGCGGTCGTCACCATCGGGAAATTCCACGGCACGATCAGCGCGGCGACGCCGGCCGGTTCGCGCCGGATCCATGCGCGGTGGTCGTCGCCGGGCAGCGCGACCTCGGTTTCGCCGTCGGTGTCGACGCGTTCCGCGAGGCTGGCGTAGTAGTTGAACGTGGCGATCACGTCGGCGACGTCGATCTCCGCTTCGGCGAACGGCTTGCCGTTATTGAACGACTGCAGCGTCGCGAGCCGTGTGCGGTGCGTGTCGACGCCGCGCGCGATCGCGCGGAGCAGGGCCGCGCGCGCGGCACCCGTCGTGCGTTTCCAGCCGGGAAACGCGCGGGCCGCGGCCTGGACGGCGCGCTCGACGTCCGCGCTGCCGCCGGCAGCCACATGCGCGAGGACCGCTTCAGTCGACGGATCGACGATCGGCAACGTGGCGCCGTCGGCGCCGGACCCCCACGCGCCGGCGATGAAAAGCCCGGTGCGCAGCGGCGGATCAAAGTGGAAATCGGGGGCCTGACTCATCGCTGCACCTGCTCGAACCATGTCGCTTCGTCGATCTCGATCACGGTCGGGATCGCGCGCGCGACGGCGTCGCGCAACGTGGCAGCCAGTGCGTCGGGCGTCGCGGCCGCGTGCGCCGCGCAGCCGAAGCCGCGCGCGAGCGCCAGGAAATCGGGCGTGTACGGATCGACGCCGATCGGCGTGATGTCGCGCGCGACCATGTATTTGCGGATCTCGCCGTAGCCGCGGTTGTTCCAGACGATCACGATCACCGGCACGCGGGCCTCGACCGCGCTCGCGAGCTCCGGCAACGTGAACTGCAGGCCGCCGTCGCCGATCAGGCAGACGACGGGGCGTGCGGGCGCGGCGAGTTTCGCGCCGATCGCGGCGGGCAGCCCGTAGCCGAGCGTGCCGTAGCCGGTAGACGAGTTGAACCAGCTGCGCGGTGCGTGCGCGTCGTGGGTGAAATTACCGACGTACACGGGGCTCGTCGAATCGCCGGCGACGATGACGCCGGGCAGCGCCGCGACGATCGTGTCGATCAGCCGCGCCTGCGCGCGCGCCGGGCCGTCGTGGCCCGACGCGATCGCGGCGCGCACGGCGGCCACGCGCGGCGCACCCCAGCCGGCTTCGGGGGGCGTCGTCGGTTTTTCGTGCAGGCGG
>NZ_LDVA01000337.1:0-84126 GCF_050768715.1 Burkholderia sp. ZZQ-2
GTCGCGACGAGCGCGCGCCAGTCGTCGCGTTCGACCTTGCCGGGCTTGCGCTCGCCGAACAGCAGCGCGACGTGGTCGCCCTGCCGATCGAACAGCTCGAGCGACGTGACGATGCCGTCGCTCGTCGGCTTCTTCACGACCCACGCGGCGGCGATCAGGTCCTCGCGCACGTGCAGGTTGAAGCCCGGATCGAGCACGTTGATCCACGCGCCGACCTCGCGCACGTTCGCGACCGGGCCCGTATGAATCTGGATCATCCCCGCGTTGCCGACGAACACCATGATCGGCTGGCCGCTTTGGGCGGCCTGTTCGAGCACGTGGCGCAGCGCATGCGCGGTTTCGACCGGATACGCGTATTGCGGATCGGCGAGGCGCAGCGCCTGCATGCGGCTCACGCCGAAGCGCTGCGTGATGCCGAAGAACTGGTGCGTGTCGGTCATCGCGTCCCAGGCGGCGCGAAAACCCGCGACGTCGATCTCGGTGTCGGCGCGCTCGGGCGTTTTCGGCGCGGCGGCCGCGACCTCGAGTCCCGGCTCCTGCGACGGCGCGCGCCAGCGCTCGACGAACGCGTCGTACGCGGCGTGGTCGCTGTGCGCGCGCAGGTAGACCTTGTGAATCGCATGCCCCTGCGCGTCGAAGAACTGCAGGCTCTTCAGCGGGCCGTGCGCGGTCTCGTCGCGCACCGCGAACGCCGACACCCAGTGACGATAGAAGATGCGCAGGTCGATATCGCCGAGCGCGAGGCCGACAGGCCCGTCATGGCTCATCTGCGCATATTCGCCGTCCTTCTCGTGGACGGCCGTGTCGTTGCGCGTGAGCGCCATTACGCGGCCGAGGCGCGGCATTTCCTCGAACATCGCCGGAAAGCGCGCGTCGAGCCGCACGACGTGCTCGCCGACGAACGCGGCGAGCGCCTCGCCTTCGCTGACGCCGAGCGCCTGCGCGACGTCGCGGTTGCGCAGCTGGCGCTCGGTCTTGAGCTTGATGAACGCGTCGCGCAGCGCGGCGGCCGCGCGGGCCGGCGTGGCCGGTTGACCGGGAAGGGCGGATTGCATCATGTCGGACTCCTTCAAGTAACGGTTGGGGTGGCAGCGCGGGCGGCGCGCATCAGAAATCCACTTTCATGCTGACGGCGACCGTGCGTCCGGACGACGTATACGCATCGAGCACCTGCGAATCGGCTGCGATGCCGCGCACGTCCGACCAGTTCCAGTATTTGCGGTCGAACAGGTTGCGGATGCCGATCGTCGCGCTCACGTGCTTGTTGAAGCGGTAGCCGCCGCGCAGGTCGACGACGAACGACGACGGCGGCGAGAAGCACGTCTTGTTCGAACAGTCGGACTTGTCGATGTCCTTGTCGCGTTTCGCGGCCTGGAACAGCAGGTCGGTCTGCACGAACCAGCGTTCGGTCGGCTCGTAGCGCACGCCGAACACGGCGGAGAACGGGTTGACGGTGTTGAGTGGCTGGCTCGCCGCGCCGTCGTTCTGCGTCGAGCCCTTCGTGAACGCCATCGCCGTCTTCAGCGTGATGCCGTTCGGCATCACCCATTCGGCGCGGCCTTCGAGGCCGTGGATGCGCGCGTCGGCGAAGTTCACGTACTGGAACACGAACGGGTCGGCCGGCCGGCCGCTGCCCGCGATCGTCGTGCGCGAGATGAAGTTGCGGTAGCGGCCCGTGAACGCGGCCGCGCTGTAGCGCACGACGCCGTAGCCGGTGCCGGCCTTGCCGCGCAGCCCGGCTTCGAAGGTATCGCTCGTCTCGGGCTTCAGGTTCGGATTGCCGATCGACGTATAGCCGTACACCGGGTTCGAGAAGCTGCTGTTCACCTGGTCGGGTGTCGGTGCGCGGAAGCCGTGCGCGTACTGCGCGTACGGAATGACCGCGGGCGTGATCTCATAGAGCACGGCGACGCGCGGCGACAGTTCGTTCGCGCTGGTCGACACGGCCTTGCCGGTGAACAGCGGATCGTTTTCGGTCGGGCTCAGCCGGTACGTGTCGAAGCGCAGGCCCGGCGTGACGAGCAGGCGGCCGTAGCCGATCTGGTCCTGCAGGAACGCGCCGAACAGCGTGTAGTCGGTGTCGGGGAACGCCTTGTTCGGGAACGCTTCGCCGACGCCCGGCACCGTGCCGTCGCGCAGGTTCGTCACGCGCGACACGCTGCCGTCGACGCCATACAGCAGCTTGTGCGCGAACGGCCCGGTCGCGAAGCCGCTTTCGGCGAACGCCGAGCCGCCGAACGTGCGTTCCTTGTACTGGTTGTCGCGAGAACGCGATTTCAGCGGCGCGCCGCGCGTCTCGAACGCGTACTGGTCCTGCTTCGCGTCCTGGTAGTAGAACTGCACGTGCGCGGTCTGGAACCAGCGGAACGCATCGTCGCGGAAATCGTAGTCGACGCTGAAGCGGTTGCGTTCGAGCCGGTCGTTCGTCGTGAGGCCGAGCGTGTTCGGCGGATTGATCGCGGACAGCACGTCGGTGCTCACGCGCCGCTGCACCGTTTCGGCGGTGAGCTTGAACGTGTCGCGCGCGGTGGGCGTCAGTACGAGCTTGCCGAGCAGCGATTCCGAATAGACGTCCTGCGGGTTCGACGTGGTGCGCAGCGTGCTCGCCGAGTTGTTGCTGCCGCGCGTGTCGACCTCGTGGCCGCGCCGGCCGTCGGCGATGATCATTCCCTGGACGCGATCGTTGCCGCCCGCGGCCGACACGGTCGCGCCGATGCTGCGGTCGGCCGAGTCGTAGCTCGGCCGGAACGAGAAGTAGTAGGGCTTGTTGTAGATCGACAGCAGGTCGCGCGGATCCTTCGTGATGAAGTTCACCGCGCCGGTCAGGCCGTCGCTGCCGTAGAGCGCCGACGCCGGCCCGCGCAGGATCTCGATGCGCTTGAGCGTGTCGAGATCGGCGTAGTCGCCGCGCCCCGCTTCGAGCGGGCCGAATGAAAACGCGTTCGGCAGGCGGATGCCGTCTTCCATCAGCAGCACGCGATTGCCTTCGAGGCCACGGATGTTGATGCTCGAATCGCCGTCGCGGCCGCCGCCGAGCGCGGCGCTGCCGGGCCGGTACGCGGTGCGGCGCACCGTGATGCCCGGCTCGTAGCGCAGTGCATCCTTGATGTTGGTGGCCTGCTGTTCCTCCAGATCCTCGTCGGTGATCACCGAGACGGACGCAGCCGTGCGGCTCGTGGCCGTTGCGGTGCGATTGGCCGTGACGGTGACGGGGTCGAGCAGCGCCGCATCGCCGCGCGTGGACGCGGCAACGAGCAGGGTGGAAGGCGGGGTGGCGCCTTGCGGCGACGAATCGGCGTGAGCCGGGGCGGCGGACAGGCCGAACGCGCCGAACAGCGCGGCACAGATCGGCCGCCGCGCCAGCGTATAGCAATGCACAGGTGGTCTCCCATTGACGAAAACAAGCCCGAAGGCTGGCTGGGTGACGCGTTCACCTGGCTGGCCCGCCCGCGCACGGAATGCGGCGAGCGGCGAATTGAAAGGCAACTGACAATTTTGCCAGTGTAAATGAGAATTATTATCAATACAAGAACGAAAAGCGGCGCGCGTGGGTGAGCGCTCACCTGCGCGGCTCGGGCGAGCCGCGCCGGAAAATACGGAAGAAACGCGGGCCGTGGAGCAAGCCCGTCACGAGCGTGAACAGGCTCTAGGCGAGTGCTTCGATGCGGATCAGCAGGTTGCGCGCATGCGTGATGAACGCATCGTGGGTCGCGCGATCGCCGTGGCCTTCGAGGCCGGCCTGTTCGGCGAACGCGATCTGCTCGGTGTAGAGGTCGACAAGCGCACGGCGTGCATCAGGGGGAAGCGCGCGGACCATCGACACGATCAGCAGTTCCTGCGCGCGAAGCGTGCCGGACAGCGTCTGGACGTTCATGCTGGCCTCCTCGGACGATGCGGCGACGAGCCGCTCTTTCCATACTAGGCGGTCGGCGTACGCAGCGCAGGCGAGGCGTCGGCGGAATGCGATTCGACGGGGCAATCGAGGGCGCCGTTGCGCGACGCGAAACGCGCCGCGCGCGGCCGGGCACCACGAATTGAAGCGTGCAGGGATGCGAACGGAATCAGCCGGCCGTCGTTGCGGCCCGCGCATCGCGCACGACCTGCGCGACGCGTTCGACGAACTCGACGTCGACGCTCGACAGCGCTTCGCGCTTGCCGTCGGGCATCTCGACCATCAGGCGATACGTGACGTCCTGCGTGGTCCATGCGAGATAGCCGACGACGGCGAGCATCACGCCGACGACGAGCGCGGCGCTCGATCCGGCGATGCCGCCCGCGACGGCGGCGGCCGCGCCGATCAGCGAGATCAGCGACGGCACGAGGCGGTTTTTCGGAATCTTGACGACATCGACGTGGCGGATGTCACGCAGCGCGAATACCTGCCCGGCGGCCGACAGGCCGTTGCGCGTGATCATCACGCCGCGTTCGTTGAATGCGTTTTCCATCGTGTGTTGCGTGGACGAAAACGCGCAGCGTAGCAGGTTTCGTTGCTGCATCAAACGAGACCGACTGCCGCACGATGCGTGCGGCGCGCTCGAAAGACGGGCAGCGGGTGGAACGGGACGGCGTTCAGAACTGCAGCCGGCCGTCGCCGTAAAGCCGGCCCGGCACGTGCGACGCGACGACCTCGGCGATCTCTTCGTCGGTCGATTCGGCCGGCACGATCTGGCGCCGCGCGGGTGCGTCGAGGTGCATCGTCCATTCGACGAGACGATACGGTCGTCCCCACGGGCGCTGCATTTCGACCGATACGCGGCAGCTCTGGACCGGCATCGAGTGTTGGCACGTCAGAATCGCGTGCAGATGGCTGAAAACGGTATCTTCGATCATCATGGCCTCCGATCCTGTCTTGTGGGCAATCGATGGCGGCGCCGTCGGCGGTTCAAAAAAAAAGCCGCCGATGTTCAGGCGGCCAACAGGGGGGGTGAGAGCATCCTCTCAGCCCAGAATTAAGCGAAACTTAAAAGCCCATAAAAAAGCGCCCCGCGTGGAGCGGGGCGCTTCTTGCCGTCGTGATCCGCGAGTTAAGCGGATGCTTTAGAACTTGTGACGGATACCGATACGAGCGGCCAGCTGATTCGACGAACCGTTGCCCGACGTGTTGAAGTAGCTCGTGCTCGAACCGATCTGCGCTTGCACGTTGTTGCCCGACGCCTTCTGGTAGACGACCAGGCCGTACACGTCCGTACGCTTGCTCAGTGCATAGTCGAGGCCCACGTTGCCCTGGTTCCAGTGCGCGGAGCTGCCGCTTTGCGTCGCGCTCGTGTACGTGTAGCCCGCTGCTGCCGACAGCGCCGGCGTGAACGCATACTTCACGCCTGCCTCGTATGCGTTGTAGAACGTGCCTGATGCGCCGGCCGCGATCGGGGTGAACTGCGTGCGCGTCCAGAGCAGCCATGCCGTTGCCGGGCCGAAGATGTAGCGGCCGCCGACGCCGTACGTGCGCAGGTCGCGGATGTTCGTCAGCGCGAGGTTCGCGATCGACGTCGAGAAGGCCGGCGTCGACTGGCTCGGGAAGCGGATGTCCGTGTAGGCTGCGCCGACCGACAGCGGGCCGTTCGCGTAGTTCAGGCCGAAGCTGTATGCGCGCGACGAGCCTGCCGTCGTCGTCGTGCCCGACGTCGTTGCCGGTGCGCCGGCGAAGTCCGTCGAGTTCGAGAAGCCGTACAACGCGCCGAACGTGAAGCCCGAGTAGTTCGCGCTCTGGAACTTCACGGCGTTGTTGATGCGGCTCGACGTGAGCTGGTCGATGTCGTTCACGTGGTACGCGTAGTTGCCCGCGACCGTGTTGCCGCCCGTCGAGTAGTTCGAGCCGAGGATGTCGGTCGAGAACGAGTACTGGCGGCCGAACGTGACCGTGCCGTATTGCGACTGGCTCAGGCCGACGTAAGCCTGGCGGCCGAAGATCGCGCCGCCCTGGCCGATCGTGCCGTTACCGCTGTTGAAGCCGTTTTCGAGCACGAAGATCGCCTTCAGGCCGCCACCGAGGTCTTCGGTGCCGCGCAGGCCCCAACGGCTGCCCTGGGCAACGCCGTCGTCATACTTGAACAGCTTGCCCGAGCCGCCGTTGGCGGTCTTGCTGTGGTTCACGTAGCTGATACCGGCATCGATGACGCCGTACAGCGTCACGCTGCTTTGTGCGTGCGCCGTGCCGGCCGTTGCTGCCAGGACGGCGATGGTCAACAGTTTCTTGTTCAAAGGATTCTCCGAGCGAATAAATGGCGTGTCCAGTTGCGGTTCCGGCGCTCTCTGTGGGCGCTTTCACGGACCGGCGGCAACTTTATCGAGGGGCCACGTAATGAATATGACAGCGACTGTCATATGAAGAATGTGTGGCGCCGATGCGACACTGAATTCTGCCCGGTTGTACCGTCGCGGGTTATACCGAATTCGGCTGAGAATCGATCCGGCCCCGGAATATGCACATGAAATAAGCTTGGTTGGTGGCGTTCCGGCCCCGTGCCACGATCCGTCTTCCAACAAACGACACGGGACAAGAGGACACCATGCGACGTTCATTCCTGACCGGCCTCGGCGCGCTCGCAGCCGCACTGGCATTCGCGGCGCCCGGCGCGCACGCCGACTCGCAAACGCTGAAGATCGGCACGATGAGCGGCCCCGACGCGCAGATCTGGACCGAGGTGACGAAGGTCGCCGCACGCGAAGGCCTCGCGATCAAGGTCATCGAATTCAACGACTACGTGCAGCCGAACGCGGCGCTCGATGCCGGCGACCTGGACGCGAACGGCTTCCAGCACCAGCCGTTCCTCGACAGCCAGATCAAGCAGCGCGGCTACAAGATCGTCAACGTCGGGCTCACCTACACGGCGCCGATGGGTTTTTATTCGAAGAAGATCAAGTCGCTGAAGGATTTGCCGGTGGGCGCGAAGGTCGGGATCCAGAACGATCCGTCGAACGGCAACCGCGCGCTGCTGCTGCTGCAGAAATACGGCGTGATCAAGCTGAAGCCGGGCGTCGGCACCAACGGCGTGAACGCGACGCCGCTCGACGTTGCCGAGAACCCGAAGAAGATCAAGATCGTCGAACTCGACTCCGCCCAACTGCCGCGCGCGCTGCCCGATCTCGACGCCGCGTCGATCAACACCGACTACGCGGTCAAGGCCGGGCTCACGCCGGTGAAGGATGCGATCGCGATCGAGGACCTGCGCGGGCCGTACGCGAACCTGATCGCCGTGCGCGCGCAGGACAAGGACAAGCCGTGGGTGAAGAAACTCGTCGCGGCCTATGAATCGGCCGACGTGCGCAAGTTCATCGACCAGAAGTTCGGCGGCGCGATCGTGCCGGCGTTCTGAACGCCCACGCGTGCCTTCGCCCGGCCGGATGGATCGCCGGGCATTCCGGAAAGCAAATCGCCCGCGCAAGCGGGCGATTTCGTTGGTGCGCGCGGGTGAGCGCCGGGGGATGCCCGATACGCGCCGTGACCCGGCGCGCGGGCCGGCCGCTCAGGCCGACAGCAGCGAACCCGTGCGGATCGCGGTCGCGCCCGCGATGCGCGCGACTTCCATGCCGGCCGTCGCGAAGCGCACGATCTGGCGCGCGTACAGCACGCCCGACACGCTGCTCTTCAGCGTGACGACACGATCGGTCAGCGGATCGACGATGTCGGCCACGGCCTGGCCGGCCTCGATCATCACGCCGACCGGCGTGCGGAACACGATCACGCCCGACACGGGCGCGACGAGCGGATCGGTGCCCGCGAGCGGCGTGGCCGGATGCGCGAGCGGCGGCAGCGGCGCCGGCGTGCCTTCGACGACACCGCGCTCGGTCAGGTATTCGACGATCGCCTGCGCGTCCTTTTCGGCGAACTCGTACGACACGTCGCGTTCGCTGCGCAGTTCGACCGTGACGGAAATCGCGCCGTTCGGGATCGGGAAGCGGTCGCCGAAACGGCTGCGCAGATCCGACCAGCAGAAGCTGTGGATTTCATCGAACGGATTGCCGACCGAATTCAGCGCGAGCAGCGACGCCTGCGCGTCGAGATAGCGCGCCAGCGGCTCGACGTCGGTCCACAGATCGGGATTCGTGTAGAGGTGCATCACCGCATCGCTGTCGCAGTGCAGGTCGAGCACGATATCGGCGTCGAACGACAGCTTCTGCAGCGCAAGGCGCTGCGAATCGAGCTCGGTGCGCGGCTTCTGCTCGTCGAGCGCTTCGCGCATCGCGGCGCGCACGGCGACGAGGTTGTGCTGCGCATCGTGCGTGAGGCGGTGTTCGACGCGCGGCAGCACGAGCGCCGCGAGATCGTAGAAATTGCGGTTGAAGTTCTGCATCGAGCCGAGCTCGAAGCGGCCGAGGTGATCGCCGAACACGTGCTGCGACAGGCCGATCGGGTTCGGTACGGGCACGATGACGACTTCGCCGCGCAGCTTGCCGGCCGTTTCGAGGGCGGCGATCTTGCGGCGCAGCAGCGTGGCGACCAGCATGCCGGGCAGTTCGTCCGCGTGCAGCGACGACTGGATGTAGACCTTCTTGCCGCCGCGCGGGCCGTAGTGAAAGCTCGTGATCTGGCGTTCGGTACCGACGGCGGGGGAAATCAGCGGATGGGTCTGCGTTTGCATGATGGGGGAGTGCGGCGCAGCCGCGAATGATCCGGTGTGCGTGGAAGATCGATTGTACGTTGCCTTCCTCGCCCCCATCAAACCGGCGCCAGAACGCGCCGATTTTCGTTGCGAATCATCAGGTTGGTGCGGAAAAAATAACGCCGCGTCCGCCGTGCACGAAAAAAACGGGCTCCTTGCGGAGCCCGTTCGTGCCGAAGCGAAGCGTGCGCTTGCGTGGCGGATTACTTGCCGTAGACGTCGAAATCGAAGTACTTCTTCGCGATCTTCGCGTACGTGCCGTCCTTGCGCATGCCGGCGATCGCGCTGTCGATCTTCGCCTTCAGGTCGGTGTCTTCCTTGCGCAGGCCGATGCCGGCGCCTTCGCCGAGCGTCTTCGGATCGTCGAGATCCTTGCCGGCGAAGTCGTAGTTCGCGCCGCGCGGGGTCTTCAGGAAGCCGATTTCGGCCTGCACCGCGTCCTGCAGCGCGCCGTCCAGACGGCCGGAGATCAGGTCGGCGTAGACCTGGTCCTGGTTCTGGTAAGGCACGACGTTCACGCCCTTCGGGGCCCAGTACGTCTTCGCGTAGGTTTCCTGGATCGTGCCCTGCTCGACGCCGACCGACTTGCCCTTCAGCGATTCGGCCGTCGGCATCAGGCCGGCACCCTTCTTCGTGACGAGGCGCGTCGGCGTGTTGAACAGCTTCGCCGAGAAGGCGATCTGTTCCTGACGCGCCGGCGTCATCGACATCGACGACAGCACGCCGTCGAACTTGCGGGCCTTCAGTGCCGGGATCATCCCGTCGAAGTCGTTTTCGATCCACACGCACTTCGCGTTCATGCGGCGGCAGATTTCGTTGCCGAGATCGACGTCGAAACCCACAACCTTGCCGTCGGCGCCTTTCGATTCGAAAGGCGGGTAGCTTGCGTCGACGCCGAACCGCACGGTCGACCAGTCCTTCGCATACGCGCTGCCGGCCGATACGGCGAGCAGGGCAACGGTCACAGCCGCAAGAATCTTTTTCACCAGGTGACTCCTCGTTTTGTTCGATGGGTGCGCGGTTGTGCCGCGCCGTAAGCCTTCGGCCCGCCGCGGCTTCGCGTCAGGCTGTCCGTTTCGCCCACCCGATGCGGGCGCGCGACGTGCGCAAGATTATCAAGACAAAATACCGGCAGGGCGCCTAGGACAAGCCCCGATACCGGGCCCGGCGGCGGCGCGTTGCGTGCGCCGCCGTTTCAGACACAGGAACGATTCAGCCGAGCGTTTCGTTGACCGCACGCTGCAGGCACGTGACGAATTGCGTGACGGCGGGCGTGGGCAGCAGGTCGCGCCGCGCGATGATCGACAGGTCGAAGCGCGGCATGCGCTCGTCGAGTTCGGCCGTGCGGATGCCGAGCGGCGCGACCGTCGCGGCGAGCGGGCGCGTGAAGCAGCCGATCACGTCCGAGCGCGCGACGAGCCCGAGCGTCACCGCGAACGACATCGGCGAGCGCAAGAGCCGCTTCGGCAGCGGCAGCCCGTGCGCCTGGAACATCCCGACCATCACGCTGTGCGGAAACTGCTCGGCGCCGACGGTGACGATCCACTCGGCATCGAGCAATTCCTCTAACCGGCGCGCGTGCGCGAGCGGGTGGCCTTCGCGCATCACGACGGTGAATTCGGTGGACAGCAGCGGCAACTGCGTGAAATCGCGGTCGAGCGCGGGCACGTGGTGCATCGCAGCGATGTCGAGCGTGCCGTTGCGCAACTGCGCGAGCGCGTCGGGCACCGTCACTTCCTCGAGATACAGGCTCACGTCCGGCATCGACCGGCGGAACGCCGTCACCGCGCGCGGCAGTGCCGTCAGCGCGATCGACGGCATCGTGCCGACCGCGACGCGGCCGGACATCTCGCCCTTCACCTGTTCGACGGCCTCGACCGTGCGGCGGATATCGCCGAGCAGTTGCTCGGCGCGCGGCAGCAGCGCATGGCCGCACGCGGTCAGCTCGACGCCGCGGACGCTGCGCGCGAGCAGCTCCGCGTTGAGCGCCGTTTCGAGCTCGCGGATCGTATGCGTGATCGCGGGCTGCGTGACGCCGAGTTCGCGCGCCGCGGCGCGCAGGCTCTTGTGATGCGCGGCGGAGACGAACGCCTGGAGCTGCGCGATGTTCAGGGGATTGCGGATGCGGGTCATCGATCGGGTCCGGTTGGCGCGAAAGGGGGCGGCGGCTGGATGCTTCAGGTAGTGATCCTGACGAACGTCACGCGCCGGTGCGTGCGCGGAACGTCTGGCGATAACGCTGCGGCGACGTGCCGACGATGCGCACGAACCGCTCGCGAAATGCGGTGACCGAACCGAATCCGGCTTCCGTCGCGACATGCTCGATCGACAGCGCCGTCACCTCCAGCAACTGCTGCGCGTGCCTGACGCGCGCGGTCTGCAGCCATTGCCGCGGCGACGTGCCGGTCTGTTCCTGGAAGCGCCGCGTCAGCGTGCGCACGCTCGTCGATGCCTTGCGGGCCATCTCGTCGAGCGTGAGCGGCTTGCGCAGGTTCGCCTGGAGCCAGTCCATCAGGTCGTGCAGCCCGTCGCCGCCGGTCGGCCATTCCGGCGCGATGAACTGCGCCTGGCCGCCTTCGCGCACGCGCGGCGCCACCGCGCTGCGTGCGGCGTCGACGGCAACCGCCGCGCCGTAGTCGGCCTGGATCATGTGCAGGCACAGGTCGAGGCCGGCCGCCGCGCCGGCCGACGTCAGGATGCGCCCGTTGTCGACGAACAGCACGTTCGGATCGACGTCGACGTCCGGATAGCGGCGTGCGAGTTCGGCGGCCGCGAGCCAGTGCGTCGTCGCGCGCAGGCCGTCGAGCAACCCGGCTTCCGCGAGCACGAACGCGCCGCTGCAGATCGACGCGATCCGGCAACCGCGCGCGGCAGCCGCGCGCAACGCCGCGAGCACGCGGGGCGACGTGGGCGCGAGCGGCTCGGACGTGCCGGGGACCATGATCGTATCGGCGCCGGCCAGCGCGTCGAGCCGAAACGGCGGGCGCAGCTCGAACAGGTCGCCGGTGACGCGCGGCTGTTCGCTGCACACCCGCACGTGGTAGGCCGGCGCGACGTCGGGCGACCGCACGCGCGCGAACGTGTCGCAGGCGACGCCCAGGTCGAACGGGACGACATCGGGCAAGGCAAGAACGGCGACCGTGTGCATGGCGTTCGCGGCCGTGGCCGGAATCCGTTGAAAGATGTCATTCTAGCCAATGGCTCGAACCCGCACCACGCGCGACAATCGCGGCGGATCAACCTGGAGCCCGCCGATGAAACAAGACGATCGCAACGCGTTGCGGAACCTGCAGTACCTGTCGTTGCTGGAGGCGGCCACGCTCGTCGTGCTGGTGTGCGTCGCCGTGCCGCTCAAGCATCTGGCCGGCTACCCGGTCGCGGTATCGATCATGGGGCCGGTCCACGGCATCGCGTTCGCGATGTACGTGTGGGCGGTCGTCGGCACCGCATCGAGCGGGCTGTGGAGCAGGGACGACGTCGCGCGGCTCGTGCTGTCGGCCGTCGTGCCGTTCGCGGGGCTGGCGAGTGCGGGATGGATCGCGCGCCGGAGGCACGCGCGATGATCTACCTGATGATGAAGACCGTGCACGTGGCGGCCGTCGTCACGTTCGTCGGCGGGCTGCTGATGCTGTCCGTCGGTGTCCGGATCGCGAACCTCGCCGTGCATCGCGCGGTGCGGCGCTGGGATCGCACGGTGACGGCGCCCGCACTCGCGATCGTCTGGATCACGGGGATCGCGATCGCGCTGAGCGGTCACTGGTTCGGCGCGGCGTGGCTGCCGGTGAAGCTTGCGATCGTCGTCGCGCTGTCGGCGCTGCACGGCATGCTGGCCGGCACGCTGCGGCGCATGGAGCGCGACGATCTCGTCGTCGTGCCGACACCGTGGCTCGGGCAGGCGGCGGGCGCGGTCGTGGCCGCGACGGCGATCGTCGTCGGGCTGGTCGTGATCAAGCCGTTCTGACGAGTGCCGTTTCGACCGCCGCCAGCGTACGGCGCCGGATCCAGCCGCTTCCCAGCCGGATCGCGAGCCAGTACGGCGTGAGCAGCCAGCGCGTGCGCTCGCTCGGGCAGTGGATGAACGTTTCCGTGCGCAGCATGTGCGCGCCCGATGCGAGCCCGACGACCTCGAAGCGGAGCACCAGCTTCGCATCGCGCGGGTCGTCGTGCCGCACGAAGGCCGTTGCGTCGGCGATCGTTCGAACGTCGGGCGTGGGACGCCAGAAGCGGCCGACGAGGCCGAGCGACAGCGATGTGTCGTCGCGGTGGAGCAGCGTGAACGAGTCGAAGCCGAAGCGCGCGTGTTCGGGGCGGGCCGGCCCGTTGCGGAGCGCGCCGGCGACGGCGGCCGGGAATTCGCGCACCATGAGCAGTGCGTCGATGACGGGATCGGCGCGCATGTCGAGCGACGCGACGGCGTCGATGATGCGCGCGGGCGGCGCGTCGATCGGCTGCGATTCATGCACTTCGTGGAACCCGAACGACGGGATGAACGGCGGCTTGCGCGCCGAGGTCCGGGTGCTCGATTCGGAGACGATGCCGAGCGCGTTCATCGCGGCTCCTGAAGGGGGCAAAGCGCGATCGTAGCACCGGGCGCGAATTTGCGTCGCGCCGTTTCCGCGACGCGCATCATGCTGCACTGCACGCACAAAAAAAGCCTGGAAACTTGCGTTCCCAGGCCTGGAGACCATCAACGACGATGGTGGAGGAGACGATGTCGTCCCGATGCGCGCCGCCCTTCTGCAGGCGACGTCGCGCAGGTTTCGCGGTCAGATCGCCCAGCCGCCGAGATAGAACGTGACGAGCACGGCCGCGATGAGCACGGTGCCGACGTTCAGCTTGCGGAATTCGCCGCTGGCGATGCGGCCGATCACGAGCGTCGAGAAGCCGAGCATGATGCCCGTCACGATGTTCGCGGTCAGCACGATGAACACCGCGCACACGAGGCCCGACATCGCGTCGACCATGTCGTCCATGTGCAGCTTGCTCACGCTGCCGAGCATCAGCAGGCCGACGTACATCAGCGCGGGTGCGGTGGCGTACGACGGCACGAGGCCCGCGAGCGGCGAGAAGAACATCACGACGAGGAACAGCAGGCCGACCACGGCGGCCGCGAGGCCCGTCTTCGCGCCGGCGGCCACGCCGACGCTCGACTCGATGTAGGCCGCCGCCGGCGCGCCGCCGAGGAAACCGGAGAAGATCGAGCTGATCGAATCGGCGGTCAGCGCGCGGCCGCCGTTGATGATGCGGCCGTTCTCGTCGAGCTGGCCGGCCTGGCCCGCGACCGCGCGGATCGTGCCGGTCGCGTCGAACACGGCGGTCATCACCAGCGCCAGCACGCTCGGCAGCACGGCCATCGACAGCGCGCCCTTGATGTCCATCGCGCCGATCAGCGATGCGTGGCCCGGTGCGCTCAGCGACGGCAGCGCGAAGACGCCGTGGTACTTCACGGCGGGATCGAAGATCAGCCCGAAGATCGAGATCGCGATCACGACGAGCAGGATGCCGCCCGGCACGCGACGTTTCTCGAGGCCGAAGATCGCGGCGAGGCCGACGACGGACATGATCACCGGGAGGGCGGTGATCTGGCCGAGCGAGACCGGCAGGCCGGCGCCCGGGTTCTTGATCACGAGGCCGACGTCGTTCGATGCGATCAGCAGCAGGAACAGGCCGATGCCGATCCCGGTGCCGTGCGCGACGCCTGCGGGCAGGTTGCGCAGGATCCACGAGCGCACGCCGGTCACCGAGATGCCGGTGAACACGAGGCCCATCAGGAACACGGCGCCGAGCGCGACCGTCGGATGCAGCCCCTTGCCGAGCACGAGGCCGAACGCGGTGAACGCGGTCAGCGAGATCGCGCAGCCGATCGCGATCGGCAGCTTCGCCCACAGGCCCATCAGCAGCGAGCCGAATGCGGTCGTGAGGCAGACCGCGACGAACACCGCGCTCGTGTCGAAGCCGGCCTTGCCGAACATGCCGGGCACGACGAACACGGAATAGACCATCGCGAGGAAGGTGGTGACGCCGGCGACGATCTCGGTGCGTTGCGTGCTGCCGCGCGACGAAATGCCGAAGTACCGGTCGATGACTCCCTGGGTGCCAAAGTCAGATTCTGCCGCGCCGACGTCGACCGTCGGCTGCACCGGGGTATCACTCATGAGCTTGCTCCTTTATCAGCATGCTGAAACGGCCCGTAGCGAACCGTCGTCAGGGTGTCTCGTATCTAGTTGGGATTTGTCGGCAACGTCGTGGGGACGAATGACGCGTGATGCGTGTCGTTACGTGCGAATCGAAACGATCGCGAGGGTGTCGCGTCGGACGACGCGTGGTGTGGTCGACCCCGTCACGTGTGCTTTGCCGTAGCGAAGGTTAGGCGAGCGGCCCATCACGTCCCATCGGGGGAAGTGCATGCAGCGCATGTCGCAGCGCTTATATCGGCGTGCGACCGGGCTCCGTCGCGACGACACGCGTGTATACGCCTAGTTCGAATCCGTTAAGGCGACTATTTGAATGCAGGGTCGACGGGCAGGGCGGGAGCGGGTGAGGCATTGAATCTTACGAATATCTTTCATCGAGGCGGTGCACGCGCATGAAAACGGCGGCGCGCGACGCGATGCGGTGCGCGGCCGTGTACAAGCGGCACCCGGATGATACCGATGCCGCACGCGGCTTGCGCTCGCGCGTTCCGGCCCTCGTCGCTTCGGTCGCGCCGGTCGCGTCAGGCGCTTGCGAGATGCGCGAGGTACGCGCAGAACATGTCGGCCATCGCGGTCGAATAGGCGTCGATTTCCGCCGGCGTGCGCGCGGTTTCGGAGAACGCCTTGCCGCCCGACGTGAGCGTCGTCATGAGCAGCTCGCAGGCGAGCGCATGCGCGGCGTCGGGCACGCCGGGCAACGCTTCGCGCATGAACGCGTTGAAGACCCGGTTGCCTTCGGCTTTCACTTCCTGCGCTTCGGGGGCGTCGCGATAGAGCGGTGCGGCGTCGTCGAGCGCGATGCGCATGCTCGCCTCGTCGCATTCCGACTGGATGAACGCATGGACGGCCGTGCGCAGTCGCTCGGGCGGCGTCTTCTGCGTGTCCTGCAGTATCTGGCACAGCATGTCGGACGTCTGCCGCCATTCGTCGTGCTGCAGCCGGAACAGCACCGACGCCTTGTTCGGGAAGTACTGATACAGCGAGCCGACGCTCACGCCGGCGCGCTCGGCGACGCGCGCCATCGTGAAGCGCTGCGCGCCTTCGGTCGCCAAAACCTGAACAGCAGCCTGGAGGACGTCTTCGACGAGACGGGTCGAGCGCGCTTGCCGAGGCAGCTTGCGCGTGGCAATCGGGGCGTTTCGGCGGTCGGTCATGGGCGGTTGGCCAATGCGAATAGTAAAACCTGAATAGTTCGTCATATTCTAGTCGGGCGCACTGACGCACTCAACCTGACACCGGAGATTCGCATGACCACCCTGATTCACGACCCGCTGGCGTCGCTGCTCGCGCGCCTGTTCGACGAAGCCGAGGCGGCGTCGCCCGCGACGAGCCCGGACTTCGCCGACCTGTCGCGCGACGAGCAGGCGCGGCTGATGCGCAGCAAGACGGACTACACCGATCTGTATGCGCGCCTGAAGGACTATCCGCTTCCCGTGTCGCGCGAGACGGGCACGCTGCTGTACATGCTCGCGCGCAGCCGCGGCGCGCGGGCGATCGTCGAATTCGGCACGTCGTTCGGCATTTCGACGCTGCATCTCGCGGCCGCGCTGCGTGACAACGGCGGTGGCCGGCTGATCACGAGCGAGTTCGAACCGTCGAAGGTCGCGCGCGCGAGGGCGAACCTGACGACGGCCGGGCTCGCCGATCTCGTGGAGATTCGCGAGGGCGATGCGCTGCGCACGCTGGCCGCCGATCTTCCGGATTCGGTCGACCTGTTGCTGCTCGACGGCGCGAAGGGGCTGTATCCGGAGATCCTGGCGCTGGTCGAACCTCGCCTCGGCGCGGGGGCGTTCGTCGTGGCCGACAACGCGGAATACAGCCCCGACTACCTCGCGTACGTGCGCGCGCCGGAAAACGGCTATCTGTCGGTGCCGTTCGGCGGCGATGTCGAGTTGTCGATGCGGATACGCTGAACGGGCGTAACGCGGGTGTCGACGCTGTCACGCTTCCGCGCATGAAAGACAGGAAAACTGAATGAATGGCGGCGTGGCAGCGTGGTGGCAGGAAGCGGGAAGAGGCCCGGTGCCGGCGGCGCCGGGCGTTACCTCACTTCACTTCAGGAACACATAGCGTGCGAAGTAAGGAAAGCGTCCGACCGCATGCTCGGTCGTGCACGTCGCGGCCGGCGGCGTGCCGCCCGCCGTGTCGAGCCGCTGCACGAAGCGCACGCCGGCAAGCGTGCCGGTGGCGGCCGGCGTGGCCGCGAGCAGCAGTTGAGGAACGCTGCCCGGGCGTGCGCTCGGCGCTTCTTCGAGCTTCTTGCCGGTGATGCGGCTGCCGTCGAGTGCCTCCCACGACGGGCCCGCGCCGTGCCGGACGACGAGGGTGCCGCCGGCATCGAACAGCAGCGCTTCGGGGTACTGGAATGCCCACGCGAGCCGGTGCCCGGCATCGTATTCGCAGGCATAGACCTGCATGCCGCTCGCGGTGGTCGACAGCACCGGCGTGGCCGGCTCGGGCGGCGCGAGGCCGGCGGCCTCGTCGGCATGCGCGGGCGCGGTGAACGCCGCGCAGGAAAGACCGGCCGCAAGGGCCAGCAGCATGTCGCGTGTCGGGGAACGGCTGGGCATGGCGGAGCGTCCTCTCAGGTCGGGTGACGGTCGTGTGAAGTCGATCTCGTCAACACTAGACGCCGATGGCGCGGGCCGCAACCCGGAAATGACAATCGCGGCGCTAGCGGCCGCGATTGTCCGGGGAAGGCGGATGCGCGATCAGCGGATCGCAACCGGGTTGATGTTGACCTGCGTGGAGCCGACGTACAGCGGCTGGCCGAGCACGAACAGGAATTCCCACGCCTTGTCGCGCACCAGCGCGCGGCTGTCGATCAGCTCCAGGTTGTAGATGCCGCGCTTCGCGAGCATGTACTGGTTGATCGGGAATTCATCCTGCGTGTGCGGATTCGGATAGACCTCCGACGCCCACGTGTCGCCGCCGAACGCGACGATTCCCTGGTCGGCCAGCCATTTCGCGGCTTCCATGCCGATGCCGGGCTCGACTTCGAGGAACTGCTTGTTGTCCTTGCCGATCAGCTCGAGCCAGCCGGTGTTGAACAGCACGACGTCGCCCTTGCGCAACGTCAGCCCCTGTTTCTTCAGCACGGCCTGGATGTCGGCGACCGTGAACTCGGTGCCGCCCGGCACGATCGGCTTGCCGTAGTAAGCGGTCATGTCGAGCACGACGCCGCGCGTGACGATCGGCGGCACCTTTTCGACGCCGAGCTTCTTCACGCCGTCGACGGTCACGAAATCGGCCGCCCGGTTGCCGTTGTAGTACACGTTGTCGATGCCGATGTGGCCGATGCCGTTGAGCTGCGTGCCGACGCCGGTCCACGCGTTCACGAGCTCGTCGTTGAACGTGAACCTGTTCGGGCCGAGGCTCTTGCCGGCCTGCTGGCCGACCTGCACGTTGTACAGGCGGAAGCTGCGGTGGCGGAATGCCGGCAGGTTCTTGTCCACCGGCACGGCCAGCGGATAGGTCTTGCCGGCCTTCACGAGGCCGACGGCCTGCTTGACGACGTCGGGCGTCAGCAGGTTGGCCGCGCCGATTTCGTCGTTCGCGCCGTAGACGGACGGATACCAGTCGGCCGCGGGTGCGGCCGGCGCGGCGTGTGCCGCCTGGGCCGCCGCGAACGGCAGGATCGCGGCGAGCGCGAGCCGGGCGAGCGTTGCTTTCATTCCGGACTCCGGTGAATCGTTACGCCGCGGCTTGCGCGAGCGTCGGGTAATCGGTCAGGCCCCGGGCACCGCCGCCGAACAGCGTGTTGCGGTCGTGCGGCGCGAGCGCGGCGCCGGTGCGCAGGCGTTCGGGCAGGTCGGGGTTCGCGACGAACGGGCGGCCGAACGCGACGAGGTCGGCCCAGCCGGCGGCGATCGCTTCGCGTGCGCGCTCGGCGGTGTACGCGCCGGCGTAGATCAGCACGCCCGGGTACGCGGCGCGCAGCTGCTGCTTGAATGCGACCGGCATCAGCGGCGCGTCGTCCCAGTCGGCTTCCGCGATGTGCAGGTAGCCGACGCCGAGCTCGCCGAGCAGCTTCGCGGCCGCGAGATAGGTCGTTTCCGGATCGTCGTCGACGCAGCCGTTCAGCGTGGTCAGCGGCGCGAGGCGGATGCCGACGCGCGTCGCGTCGCCGGTGCCTTCGATCAGCGCCTGCGTGACTTCACGCAGGAAGCGCAGCCGGTTCTCCAGCGAGCCGCCGTATTGGTCGGTACGCGTGTTCGCGTTCGAATCGATGAACTGGTTGACGAGGTAGCCATTCGCGCCGTGCAGCTCGACGCCGTCGAAGCCGGCTTCGATCGCGTGGCGCGCGGCGGCGCGGTACTGGTCGACGATCTCGCGGATTTCGTCGACGGACAGCGCGCGCGGCTCGGATGCCTGCACGAAGCCCGGCGTGCTGCCGTCTTCACCGGCGATGAACACGTTCACGCCCTTCGCCTGGAGCGGCGACGACGATACGGGTTGCGCGCCGCCGAGCAGGCTCGTGTGGCTCAGGCGGCCGACGTGCCACAGCTGCGCGAAGATGCGGCCGTGCGCGGCATGCACGGCATCCGTCACCTTGCGCCAGCCGGCGACCTGCGACGGCGTGTGAATGCCGGGCGTCCATGCGTAGCCCTTGCCGAGCGGCGCGATGTAGGTGCCTTCGCTGACGATCAGGCCCGCACTCGCGCGCTGCGCGTAATACGCGGCCATCAGTTCGTTGGCTTCGTCGCCGGGCTGGCTGGCGCGCGAACGCGTCATCGGCGGCATCACGATGCGGTTCGGCAGCGTCAGCGTGCCGAATTGCAGCGGTTGGAAAAGCGGGTCCTGGGTCATGATGGAGTCCTGTCGGTGCCGCGGCCGGCTGGCCGCGGACGATTCGATTGAGAGAGCGGTGCGCTTAGTCCCACTTCGGCGCGAGGCCGGCCGGGTCGACTTCGCGGCCGTTGCGCTCCAGCGCGGCGATCTGCGCCATGTCTTCGTCGGTCAGGCGCAGCGTCTGCGCGAGCAGGTTGCTCGCGAGGTTCTCGCGCTTCGTCGACGACGGAATCACCGAGTAGCCGAGCTGTAGCGCCCACGCGAGTGCAACCTGTGCCGGCGTCGCGTCGTGACGCTGTGCGATCGCGCCGATCACCGGGTCGCCGAGCACCTTGCCGTACGCGAGTGTCATGTACGACGTCACGTGGATGCCTTCGGCGTTCAGGAACTCGACGAGCTTGCGGTTCTGCAGGTACGGGCTCAGTTCGATCTGGTTCGTCGCGATCGCATCCTTGCCGACGGCCGCGATCGCTTCCTTCGTCAGTTCGATGTTGAAGTTCGAGATGCCGATCTGGCGCGTGAGGCCCTTCGCCTTCGCGTCGGCCAGCGCGGTCATGAACGCCTGGATCGACACGCCGTTGCCCGGGGCCGGCCAGTGGATCAGCGTCAGGTCGACATAGTCGGTGCGCAGCTTGCGCAGGCTTTCCTCGAGGCTCGCGACCAGCTTTTCCGGTGCGTAGTTGTCGACCCAGATCTTCGTCGTGAGGAACAGGTCTTCGCGGCGCACGCCCGACGCGGCGATCGCTTCGCCGACTTCGGCTTCGTTGCCGTAGATCTGCGCGGTGTCGATCGCGCGGTACCCGACTTCGAGGCCGTTGCGCACCGAATCGATGACCACCTGGCCTTGCAGGCGGAACGTACCGAGGCCGAATGCGGGAATGTTGCTCATCAAGTGCTCCTGAAAGGGGTGGAACGGTTGCGGTATGGAAGTCATTCTGGCGCTTGAGACTGATGAGATAAACGCCTTTAGAGGTCAAAAATATTTGATTTGAATTCAAATATCGGTCGTGCGGCGGGCTCGCTCGAGGCCGTTGCCGGCCTTATGCGGCGCGCGTCTGCGCGTTTGCCTTCGTCTTCGCGTGGAATGCCGGCAGCACGTCCGACGCGATCTCGGCCATCGTCTCGTCGAGCGGGCGGCGGTTGCGGCGGAAATGCAGGCCGATGTGCCGTACACCCGCGTCGCGCATCGCCGCGAGTTCTTCCGTCAGCGCGATGCGTCCGGCGCGGGCGCCGAAGCGGTGGCGCTGCAGCGGCTCGTGCGGATCTTCCGCGAGGTCGAGGTGGATGAAGCTCACGTAGGGCTTGTCGCCGGCCACCGCGCGCCAGTTCGCGGCGCGCTGCGCGTGGTCGGCCGGCGTGCCCGGATACGCGAGGCAGCCGTCCATGTGTTCGCCGATCCACGCGGGCGTCTGCTGGGCGAGACCCGCGACGAGCAGCGGCACCGGCGAGCGCGCGGCCGGCAGCACCTCGAGGCCCGGCGGCAGGTGCCCGCGCGCGCCGTCGCGCAGCAGTGCGACCTGGTCGCGGAAATTCGCGCCGCGCGACGCGAAGTCGCGGCCGAACAGCGGATATTCGACTGGCCGGTCGCCGCTCGCGACGCCGAGCATCAGGCGGCCGCCGCTCAGTTCCTGGATCGTCGCGGCCGATTTCAGCGTCAGCAGCGGCTCGCGCAGCGGCAGCACGACGGCCGCCGTGCCGAGCAGGATGTCGTTCGTGATGCCGGCAAGGTAGCCGAGATACGAGAACGTTTCGAACACCTGCGCGGCGTCGCCGAACGACGGGTCGTACACCGGCACGTCGCGCACCCAGAGCGCGCGGAAGCCGAGCGTGTCGGCCAGCTGCGCAAGCTCCGCGTGGATCGCCAGGTCGGGCACGCCGGGGCGGCGGCCCTGTTGCTGGCGCTTCGCATCACCGGCCGGCGACCAGTCGTTGTCGAGCGGCAGTTCGATGCCGACGCTGAAGCCGCCGTCGGCGAGTTTCTCGAGTGAAGTGGACATGGTCGGGCTCCGTTCAGACCGCGCGCAGGCTGCCTTCGAGGCGGTAGAAATCGAGCGACGCCGCGGTGAAGAACGAGCGCGACGTGCCGGCGGCGAAATCGTCGACATGTACGACCGTCGCGCGGTCGGCTTCCTGCCACGAGATCGCGTAGGTGTCGCCGGCGACGTGCTGCCACGTGTATTCGACTTCACCCTTCGCGCCCGCGTACGGGCCTTCGGTGATCTCGTAGCGCATGTGGAGGCCGTCCTCGTCGTACGCGTTGAGCGCGGTGAGACCGTCGTAACGGACTTCGAAAGTCTTGCCGGCGAACGGCGGACGTTGGGTCGATGCGTTCATGCTGGTTGGCTCCTGCAAAAAGTGACGTTCAATGAGCGAGTTCGACGGGTTCGGCCGTGCGTTCCGGCAGCCCGTGGCGGCGGTCGAGACGGCCGCTCAGCGCGGTGAGCGCGAACGCGCCGAGCGTGACGACGGCGGCGATCCACGGCGTGTGGCCGAGGCCGACGTTCGCGACGATCAGGCCGCCGAGCGACGAGCCGCCGGCCACGCCGAGGTTGAAGGCGGCGATGTTGAAACCCGATGCGACGTCGGTGGCGTCCGGCGCGAAGTGGCGCGCCTGCGTGACGACGTACACCTGCAGCCCCGGCACGTTGCCGAACGCGACCGCGCCCCATGCGAGCATCGTCAGCACCGCGAGCCATTTCACGTGGATCGTGAAGGTCAGCGCGAGCAGCACGATCGCGAGCAGCAGGAAGATCCGCTTGAGCGCCTTCACGGGGCCGACGGCATCCGCGAGCTTGCCGCCCCACACGTTGCCGAACGCGACCGACACGCCGTAGCCGACGAGCACGAGGCTGACCTGCGACGGCGTGAAGCCGGCGATCTGTTCGAGCAGCGGCGCCATGTACGTGAACGCGATCAGCGAGCCGCCGTAGCCGACGGCCGTCATCGCATAGACGAGCAGCAGGCGCGGCTGGGCCAGCACGCGCAGCTGGCGGGCGAGCGGCGCCGGCGGCGTCTGCGGCAGGCCGCGCGGCACGAACGCCACCGCGCCGAGGAACGCGACGAGGCCGAACAGCGCGACGATCAGGAACGTCGCGCGCCAGCCGAAGTGCTGGCCGATGAAGGTGCCGAGCGGAATCCCGGCGACGAATGCGACGGTCATTCCGCTGAACATCGTCGCGATCGCGCTGGCGGCCTTGTCTTTCGGCACGAGCGTGGTCGCGATGATCGAGCCGACCGAGAAGAACACGCCGTGCGCGAGGCCGGTGAGCACGCGCGCGACGATCAGCGATTCGTAGCTCGGCGCCTGCCAGGCGACGAGGTTGCCCACGGTGAAGAGCGCCATCAGCCCGGCGAGCAGCGTCTTGCGCGGCACGCGACCGGTGAGCGCGGTGAGCAGCGGCGCGCCGATGGCGACGCTCAGCGCATAGAGGCTGACGAGCAGGCCGGCCGACGGCAGGCTGACGCCGAGATCGGCGCCGATCGTCGGGATCAGCCCGACGATCACGAATTCGGTCGTGCCGATGGCAAAGGCGCTGATGGTCAGCGCAAGCAGGGCGAGTGGCATGATGGGATCCAGGTTCCAGTAAGGATGGATCGCAGTGTGCCGACTTTACTTTTGCGGAAAAACTGGTCTATAAACCAAATTGTTTTGATTTCAGATCAACAATGAAGATCACGCTCGACGAACTCCAGGCCTTTGCCGCCGTGGTCGACACCGGTTCGATTACCGCGGCGGCCCAGCAGCTCGACCTCACCGTGTCGGCCACGAGCCGCACGCTCGCGCGGCTCGAGGAGAAGCTGAAGACCACCCTGCTGCGCCGGACCACGCGCCGGCTCGAACTGACCGAGGAAGGGCGCGCGTTCCTGCAGGACGCGCGCGCGATCATCGAATCGGTCGAGACGGCGGAAGAGCAGATGCTCGCGCGGCGCGAGATGCCGTCGGGGCGGCTGCGCGTCGACGCGGCGACGCCGTTCATGCTGCACGTGATCGTGCCGCTCGTACGCGGCTATCGCGAACGCTTCCCGAAAGTCGAGCTGGAACTGAACAGCAACGAGGGCATCATCGACCTGCTGGAGCGGCGCACCGACGTCGCGATCCGGATCGGGTGGCTGAAGGATTCGACGCTGCACAGCCGGCGCATCGGCAACAGCCGGCTGCGCATCTTCGCGAGCCCCGCGTATCTCGAAGCGCACGGCCAGCCGCGCAAGGTCGAGGATCTCGGCAAGCACACGCTGCTCGGCTTCACGCAGCCCGAATCGCTGAACGTGTGGCCGATCCTCGGCGCGGACGGCGAAGCGTGCCGCATCGAGCCGGACATCTGTTCGTCGAGCGGCGAGACGTTGCGGCAGCTCGCGCTGGAGGGCGCGGGTGTCGTCTGCCTGTCGGATTTCATGACCGCGCAGGATCGCGAGGCCGGGCGGCTTGTGCAGGTGCTCGCGCGCCAGACGCTCGAGGTCGAACAGCCGATCAACGCGGTGTATTACCGGAATACCGCGATTTCGTCGCGGATCGCGTCGTTCGTCGATTACATGATCGAGGTGCTGGGCGGCGGGAGCGGCGGCAGCGATGCGCCGGCGCGGCGCAAGGCGGCGTGGATGGGGACGGTGTAGCCGGGGAGGGCTGCATCGTTGCCGCCGGGCGCCGTTCCCGCGCGGGACGGCTCGGCGGACTTCCTCCTGCCGAAGCGAACGGCGCGGAGGCGGGCGCGCCGATGTGATCCGGCATGCCGACGGCGCTTGCGCTGCCGACATGCCGTCGCGTGCCGCGCTTCCTACGCTTCCTCGGACCACGACATCCCGTCGCGCGCGAGCAGCGCCGACGAAGCCGCGGGCCCGAACGTGCCGGCCGTGTACAGGCGCGGCCGGTCGCCGAGCTGCTTCCAGCCGTCGAGGATCGGCTCGACCCACGACCAGGCGGCTTCGAGCTCGTCGCGCCGCATGAAGTGCGTGAGGCGGCCGCGGATCACGTCGATCAGCAGCCGTTCGTATGCTTCCGCGCGCCGCTCCGGAATCGCCTGCTGCAGGTCGAGGTTCAGGCTCACGGGCACCATGTTCATCCCGCTGCCCGGTTCCTTCGCGAGCATCTGCAGCTGGATCGACTCTTCCGGCTGAAGCTGGATCACGAGGCGGTTGCTGTAGTGGCGCGGGCCGGTCGGGATGATCGAGAACGGCATGTCCGCGAACTCGATCACGATTTCCGACTGGCGGCGCTGCAGCCGCTTGCCGGTGCGCAGGAAGAACGGCACGTTCGCCCAGCGCCAGTTGTTGATGTGCGCGCGCAGCGCGACGAAGGTTTCCGCGCGGCTGTCGGCCGGCACGTTGTCTTCCTCGAGGTAGCCCTTCACCGGCTGGCCGTCGACCGCGCCGGCCGTGTACTGGCCGCGCACCGTGTCGCGCGCGACGTCGGAGAGCGCCATCGGCCGCAGCGAGCGCAGCACCTTCAGCTTCTCGTCGCGCACCGCGTCCGGGTCGAGCGACACGGGCGGCTCCATCGCGACGATGCACAGCAGCTGCAGCAGGTGGTTCTGCACCATGTCGCGCAGCGCGCCGGTATGGTCGTAGAAGCCCGCGCGGCTGCCGACACCCACCGTCTCCGCCACCGTGATCTGCACGCTGCGGATGCTCGGCGCCTGCCACAGCGGCCCGAAGATCGGGTTGCCGAAGCGCAGCACCATCAGGTTCTGCACGGTTTCCTTGCCGAGATAGTGGTCGATCCGGTAGATCTGCGATTCCTCGAAGTGCTTGCCGACCGCGTTGTTGATCGCCTTCGCGGACGCGAGATCGTGACCGAGCGGCTTTTCGAGGACGACGCGCGAGTGCCTGTCGACGAGATGCGCGGCCGACAGGTTGTCGCAGATCGTCGTGAACAGCTCCGGCGACGTCGACAGGTAGAACACGCGGATCGCGTCGCCGCGCGCCGCTTCCGCGAGCCGCAGGTAGTCGTCCGGCGCGTTCACGTCGATCAGCACGTACTTGAACAGGTCGAGGAAACGGCTCCAGGCGGCGGGATCGAACGCCTTTTCGTCGATGAACGGGCGCGACTGCTCGTCCATGAACTTGCGATAGCCGTCGATGCCCCAGTCGCGGCGGCCGACCGCGATGATGCGCGTCTCGGGCGGCAGGTTGCAGTGCAGGTGCGCCATGTACAGCGCGGGCAACAGCTTGCGGGCGGCCAGGTCGCCGCCGCCGCCGAAGATGATCATGTCAACGGGCCGGTCGGCCGCGGTCTGGGTAGGCTGATTCGTCATGGGAGGTTCGCGTCTGAAACGGTGAGCGTGGAACGAACGTCGAAGGCGCCGGGCGCCGGTACGGCAAAACCCTAATAGTGCACGCATTTGATGGATCGCGTGTGTGTCCGTTTCCTGTCGCGCAGCTGGCGGATGGGTCGCAGGCGGTGCGGGCGCTGAAGGAGCCGGGCCGCTGCCGGAGCGGGCGAGCGGCATGGACGGCCATCAGGGGGCGGCTCGTCGGCAGGGTGTGGTGCCGCCGGCCTGCGAGCCGCGTCGCCTCGCTCGATCGGTACGGCGACCGGCACACGCATCCGGTACAGCGACACGGCCTGGATCGCGAGCGTACAGACGATCGCGAAACCGTCGGCCGGAATCGGGTCATGCCGCGTGAGCGTCAGGCTCGGCACATGAAAGAACGCTGCGAAGCTCGGCAGCCCGGTGGCCGTCCCGCCCGCGTGAGCGCACGACTGCCCGCCGAGCGCTCAGCGCCCCAGCGCGTAAAACTCCGCGTTCGGCCGCATGTTCGTCACGTTCGCGATGCGATTGGACATGCCGAAGAAGGCCGAGATCGCTGCGATGTCCCAGATGTCTTCTTCGACGAAGCCCTGCGACTTGAGCGTGTCGAAATCCGCTTCGCCGACCTGGTGCGCGGCCTGCGACACCTTCATCGCGAAGTCGAGCATCGCCTTCTGCCGGGCGGTGATGTCGGCCTTGCGATAGTTGGTGGCGACCTGGTCGGCGATCAGCGGATCCTTCGCGCGAATGCGCAGGATCGCACCGTGCGCGATCACGCAGTACTGGCACTGGTTCGCGCTGCTGGTGGCCACGACGATCATTTCCCGTTCGGCCTTGCTCAGGTTGCCCGGCTTGTCCATCAGCGCGTCGTGGTAAGCCATGAACGCGCGAAACTCGTCCGGGCGATGCGCGAGGGTCAGAAAGACGTTCGGGATGAAGCCCGACTTCTCCTGGACGGCCGCGATGCGTTCGCGAATGTCCTCGGGCAGGTCTTCGAGCGCGGGCACGGGAAAGCGGCTGATGGGGGCGGTGCTTGCGGCGGTCATGAGGTCTCCTGGATAAGACGGCGCGGCCGCGCTCGATGCGCGGGCGGCCGTCCGAAAAATGAAGCGCCGGTGGTCGGCGGCGACGTTACGCGTTGACGTCGACGACGATACGGCCGCGAACCTTGCCGGCGATCAACTCCCCGGCAAGCGGGATGACGTCGCCCAGGCCGACCTGGTGGCTGATCGCGCCCAGCTTCCCGACGTCGAGATCGGACGCGAGCCGGCGCCACGCCTCCAGGCGGTCGGCGCGCGGGCACATGACGCTGTCGATCCCGACGAGCGTGACGCCGCGCAGGATGAACGGCATGACGGTCGCGGGGAAATCCATGCCGGCGGCCAGGCCGCAGGCCGTCACGACGCCGCGGTACCGCGTGGTCGCGCACACGTTGGCGAGCACATGGCTGCCCGCCACGTCGACCGCGCCGGCCCATCGTTCCTTGCCCAGCGGCTTGCCGGGCTCGCTGAATTGCGCCCGCTCCAGGATCTCCGCCGCGCCGAGCTGCCGCAGGTAGTCGGCATCGGCGGGGCGGCCGGTGACGGCGACGACGCGGTATCCCAGCCGCGCGAGAAGGGCCGTGGCGACGCTGCCTACCCCGCCTGCCGCGCCGGTCGCCACGATCTCGCCGTCGTCCGGTCGCACGCCATGCCGCTCCAGTGCCATCACGCACAGCATCGCGGTGTAGCCCGCCGTGCCGATGGCCATCGCCTGTTGCGGCGAAAAGGCGGACGGCAGCGGCACCAGCCAGTCGCCATCGACGCGGGCCTTCTGCGCCAGGCCGCCCCAGTGCGTTTCGCCGACGCCCCAGCCGTTGAGCACGACCTGGTCGCCGGGGCGATAGTCCGGGTGCGTGCTGTCCTCGACTTCCCCGACCAGATCGATGCCGGGCACCATCGGGAACTTGCGGACCACCGGGCTCTTGCCGGTGATCGCCAGCCCGTCCTTGTAGTTCAGCGTCGAATAGCCCACGCGTACCGTCACGTTGCCGGCCGGCAGCTGCGCGTCGTCCAGCGTCTCGAGCCGCGCTTGCTGGCCGGTTTCATGCCTGTCGATCACGATGCCTTGAAACATGCGTCCTCCTTTCTAGACCGATCGTCTAGTTAATGGCAAAAAAATTCAGCGGCGGGGCAGTCCGTTGAAGAAGAACTGCGCGAACAGGGCCAGCGGTGTATCGCTGCGCTCCAGCTTTGCGCGCAGCACGGCGCCTTCCCAGCCGATCCAGAAGAATGCGGCGAGTTCGGCAGGGTCGGCCGAGTCGGCCAGTTCGCCGGCTTGCTGCGCGGCGGCCAGGCAATCGGCGAGGCGGCGTTGCCAGTCCTCGAAGGTGGTGCGCAGGCGTGCGCGGAAGCTTTCGGGCAGCGCGCCCATTTCCTGCCCGAGGTTGCCGATCAGGCAGCCCCGGCTGTATTCGTAGCGGGCCATGCCGTCCCGGGCATCGTCGACGAACGCGCGCACGCGCTGCAACGGCGAGCGTGCCGCATCGCTGAAATGGCGGTCCAGCTTGCGCGCGAAGAAGTCGGCATAACGGTCGATCAGTTCGAGGCCGAACGCTTCCTTGCTGTCGAAGTAGTGATAGAAGGAGCCCTTGGGCACCCCGGCGCGCCCGAGGATCTCGTCGAGCCCGGTGGCCGAAAACCCCTTCTCGGTGAGCACTTCCAGCCCGGTGCGCAACAGCATGTCCCGCGTGGCGACGAGGTCTTCATGCTGCTTCGGTGGCCTGCCGCGACGGCGAGGCGGATCAGTTCGAACGTCCATGCGCGAATAATAGACCGTTTGTCTCAAAAATCAACGGGCGCGTGTCGAGCCCATCCGATCAGGCACGGACGGCGAGCGACGCCCGTATTAACCCTGATTAAAAAACCTTATCGCGGTGAAAAATTCCGCATCTTATTGAACCGATATCGGCTCGATATAGTGGCTCGCTTTCCCGCACGCACCGGTTGCGTGTGCAGACAAACAGCAGGAGCCCCTTGATGACCACCGATACCCGATTCACCGAAATCGAGGATCTGATGCCCGCCGCCGGCGGGTTGCGTGAGATCCGTCACCACATCCACCACCATCCCGAGCTTGCATACGAAGAGCACGACACGGCCGCGCTCGTCGCCGAGAAGCTCGAACAGTGGGGCTGGCAGGTGACGCGCGGGGTCGGCAGGACGGGCGTGGTCGGCACGCTGCGCATGGGCGACGGCACGCGCAGCATCGGCATTCGCGCCGACATGGACGCGTTGCCGATCGTCGAGGCGACGGGGCTGCCCTATGCGAGCGGCACGCACGGCAAGATGCACGCCTGCGGCCACGACGGCCACACGACGATGCTGCTCGGCGCCGCGCAGCAGCTCGCGAAGACACGCAATTTCTCCGGCACCGTGCACCTGTATTTCCAGCCGGCGGAAGAGCACGGCGTCGACAGCGGCGCGAAGAAGATGATCGACGACGGCCTGTTCGAACGCTTCCCGTGCGACGCCGTGTTCGGCATGCACAACCATCCGGGCGCGGCGCCGGGCGTGTTCCTCACGCGGCGCGGCCCGTTCATGTCGGCCGGCGACAAGGCGATCATCACGATCGAAGGCGTCGGCGGCCACGCGGCACGGCCGCACCTGACGGTCGACCCGGTCGTCGTCGCGGCCAGCATCGTGATGGCGCTGCAGACGATCGTCGCGCGCAACGTCGACCCCGCGCAGCCGGCGGTCGTCACGGTCGGCTCGATGCACGCGGGCACCGCGAACAACGTGATCCCGAACGGCGCGCGCCTCGAACTCAGCGTGCGTTCGTTCAGCCCCGACGTGCGCGCGCTGCTCAAGCGCCGCATCACCGAGCTGGCCGAATCGCAGGCCGTGAGCTACGGCGCGACGGCCAGCGTCGAGTACATCGAAGGTTATCCGGTCGTCGTCAACACGGACGCCGAAACGGATTTCGCCGCGCAGGTCGCGCGCGAACTGGTCGGCGACGCGCACGTGGTCGAGCAGACCGACCTGCTGATGGGCAGCGAGGATTTCGCGTTCATGCTGCAGCAGCGGCCGGGCTCGTTCGTGCGGCTCGGCAACGGCGAAGGCGAGGACGGCTGCATGGTGCACAACCCGAAATACGACTTCAACGATCGCAACCTGCCGATCGGCGCGGCGTTCTGGACGCGTCTCGTGGAGCGCTACCTCGGGCGGTGATTCCGGCGGCGGGGCGCGCGGCCGGCGCTTCCGGCCGCATTGAGAGGAGAGGACAACGATGCAGAAAGACCATCTCGCGCTGCACCCCGTGTCGACGGGGAGCGCCGAAGTCGGCACGCCGCGCGCACCGGCCGTCACGCGGCGCGGTGCGATCGCGGCGGCCGTGATCGGCAACTGGCTGGAATTCTTCGATTTCACCGTGTACGGCTTCTTCGCGGTGCTGATCGGCAAGCTGTTCTTCCCGTCGAGCGACCCGACCACGTCGCTGCTGCTGTCGGTCGCGACGTTCGCCGCCGGCTTCTTCACGCGGCCGCTCGGCAGCGTCGTGCTCGGCGTCTACGCGGACCGCAAGGGGCGCAAGGCCGCGCTGAACCTGACGATCATGCTGATGGCGCTCGGCACGGGCCTGATCGCGATCGCGCCGACGTATGCGCAGGTCGGCGTGGCCGCGCCGCTGCTCGTCGTGTTCGCGCGGCTGATGCAGGGCTTCTCGCAGGGCGGCGAATTCGGCGCGGCGACGTCGACGCTGCTCGAGCAGGGCGGCACGTCGCGCCGTGCGTTCCGCGCGAGCTGGCAGTTGGCGACGCAGGGCGGCGCCGCGCTGATGGGCTCGGGTTTCGCGGCGCTGCTGTCGAACACGATGACGAAGGACGCGCTCGAAAGCTGGGGCTGGCGGCTGCCGTTCCTCGTCGGCGTGCTGATCGCGCCGGTCGGCATGTACCTGCGCCGCCGGCTCGCGGACGATGCGCCGGGCGACAGCCATCACGGGATCGAACGCGGCGTGCTGCACGAGCTGTTCTCGAAGCACACGCGCACGGTGCTGCTGCTGATGCTCACGGTGATGGGCGGCACGGTGTCGACCTACATCCTGACGTTCTACATGCCGACCTACGCGATCCACACGCTCGGGCTGCCGATGAAGCTGTCGATGTTCGTCGGCGTCGCATCGGGCTGCGTGATGCTGGTCACGTGCCCGCTGTTCGGGTGGCTGTCGGACCGGCTCGGCAGCCGCCGCCTGCCGATCTTCGTCGGCCGCGGCGTGCTGGTCCTGTTGCTGTTCCCGGCATTCTGGCTGATGAACCATCACCCGACGCTGTCGGTGATCCTGCCGCTGACCGCGCTGATGCTGCTGTTCTATTCGCTCGGCTCGGCGTCGGAAATGGCGCTGATGTGCGAGTCGCTGCCGCGCCACGTGCGCGCGACCGGCATCTCGATCGCGTATGCGCTCGCGGTGACGATCTTCGGCGGCACCGCGCAGCTGATCGCGACCTGGCTCGTGAAGACGACCGGCAGCAAGCTCGCGCCGGCCGGCTACGTGGCCGCGTGCGTGGTGCTGTCGCTGATCGCGGTCGCGATGCTGCGCGAGACGGCGCGGGATTCGATCGACTGACGCGCGGCACAGCACGGCGGGCGGCGGGCTGCAGTACGCGCTTACCGCCCGCGCACCATCCGCAGGTACGACGCGAGCATCGTCGCGAGTTCCTGCGCGGCCGGTGTCAGCGGCACGGCCGCGCGCTGCAGCAGGCAGATGTCCTGCGATTCGGCCTGTTCGCGCACGGGCACCTTCGCGAGCGCGCCGGCGAACGGCCCGTGCCGCGTGATGGCTTCGGTTTCGAGCGCGAGGGAATCGGTCTGCGTGACGATCTGCAGCGTCTCGAACATCCCTTCGACGGTCGCGAGAATCCTCGGCGGCGGCTGGCCATGCGCGTCGAAGTACGCGAGCAGCCGGTTCACGACCGGGTCGGCGCTCAGGTTCGGTGAGCGCGTCGACACCCACGCGTAGCCGGCCAGTTCGGCGAGCGATTTTGCGTGCATCGCCGGATGCCCGTTGCGGCACACGACCACCGGCGCTGACGCACGCAACGGCGTGACCGCGAGATCGGTCGTGTCGGTCTGCTTCGCGACGAGTGCGATCGCGAAATCGACCGCGCTTTCGCGCAGCCAGCCGATCATCATCCGCGACGTGCCGGTGCGCAGGTGCACGTCGACCTTGTCGAAGCGCGCGCGGAACGCGCTCAGCACGGGCGCGAACGCGTCGATCAGCGGTTCGGCCACGAGGCCGAGCGTGACGGTGCCTTCGTACGCGCCGCTCAACTGCCGGATCTCCCGCTCGACCTGCTCGCATTCGCCGAGGATCGAACCGGAGCGCGCGAGCAGCCGCTGGCCGACGGCCGTCGGCACGATCCCGCGATTGGTGCGCGTGAACAGCGTCGCGCCGAGCGTCGCCTCGAGGCTCTGCAGCTGCTGCGTGACGCCGCTCTGCGCGAGATCGAGCGCGCGTGCGGCGGCGCGCAGGCTGCCGTGCTCGACGACGGCCTGGAAGATGCGGAGCTGGGAGAGCGTGAACGCCATGGGCACGCGCGGGGCCGGTGATCGGAAATACCGATCATGATAAGGCAGTCGATGGTTCCGGCGGCGGCCCGTGCCGCCTACGATCGCAGGCAGTCCGGCTGATGCCGTTTGCCTTCCTTCCTGTCCTCCGTCGACCATGAAACGTATCCTCGTCCCGCTCGTTTCCCTGTGCCTTGGCTGGGCCGCCACGTCCGCGTTTGCACTCGACGCGCACGTCGTGCGCCTCGGCATCGATCCGACCTATCCGCCGATGGACTCGAAGGCGCCCGACGGCAGCCTGAAGGGCTTCGACGTCGATCTCGGCAACGAGATCTGCCGCCGCGCGCAGTTGCGCTGCCAGTGGGTCGAGCTCGAATTCTCCGGGATGATTCCCGCACTGCAGGCGCGCAAGATCGACGCGATCCTGTCGTCGATGGCGATCACCGAAAAGCGCGAGAAGCAGATCCTGTTCTCGTCGAAGCTGTTCCGCTTCAAGTCGCGGCTCGTCGCGCGGCCCGGGAGCGGCCTCGGCAGCACGACCGCGTCGCTGGCCGGCAAGCGTGTCGGCGTGCAGTCGGGCACGCAGTTCGAATCGTGGGCGCTCGCGCACTGGGCGACCGCCGGCGTGAGCGTGGTGCCGTACAAGAGCCAGGACGACGTGTTCGCCGATCTCGTCAACGGCCGCCTCGACGCGGCGCTGCTCGGCACCGTGGAAGCCGACTACGGCTTCCTGCGCACGCCGAAGGGCAACGGTTTCGCGTTCGTCGGCGCGCCGCTCGACATGGGCGATCGCGGCGTCGGCATCGGCATGCGGCAGTCGGATACGGCGCTCAAGGCGTCGATCGACGGCGCGATCGCGTCGATGCTGAAGGACGGCACGTACGACCGGATCGCGAAGAAGTATTTCGACTTCAACCCGTACGGCGACTGAGCGCCGAGCCACCGCGCCGTTGTACCCGCGGCCCCGTTTTCATCCGTTCGAGACCCTCGATGCAGATTCGCACCACGCCACTCCTGTCGCCGTCGATCGGCACGCAGCGCACGCTGACGAGCTTTCATTTCGGGCCGGCCGGCACCGGCCGCAAGATCTACCTGCAGGCCGCGCTGCACGCGGACGAGACGCCCGCGATGCTCGCGGCGTTCGTGCTGAAGCAGCGTCTCGCGCAGCTCGAGGCCGAAGGCCGGCTCGCGGCCGAGATCGTGCTCGTGCCGGTCGCGAACCCGGTCGGCCTCAATCATCATCTGCTCGGGCAGTTCATCGGCCGTTTCGACCTTGCGAGCGGCCGCAACTTCAATCGCGGCTTCCTGCCGCTCGCGGACATCGCCGCGCGTGCGCGCGACCGGCTCGGCGACGACGGCGAACGCAATCGCGCGATCGTGCGCGAATGTGTCGGCGCGGCGCTCGACGATATCGCACCGCGTACGGAATTCGATGCGCTTCAGCTGGCGCTGCTGAAGCTGTCGTTCGACGCCGAGGTCGTGATCGACCTGCATTGCTCGCTCGAAGCGGTGATGCACGTGTACACGAGCGATACCGCGTGGCCGCAAGTCGAGCCGCTTGCGCGCTATCTCGGCGCGCAGGTGTCGCTGCTCGCCGAGGATTCGGGCGGGCACGCGTTCGACGATGCGCATCATCTGCTGTGGTCGCAGTTGCGGCAGCACTTGCCGGCCGGCACGCCGATGGCGGCCGGCGCCGTGGCCGTGACGGTCGAGTGCCGGGGGCAGCGCGACGTCACGTACGACCATGCGGAGCGCGATGCCGATGCGCTCGTCGCCTATCTCGTGTGGCGCGGCGCGATACGCGGCGAACGCGTGCCGCTGCCGCCGCTCGCCGCGCCGGCCACGCCGCTCGCGGGCAGCGAGCAGTTCTACGCACCGGTGAGCGGGATCCTCGTGCACCGCGCCGCGATCGGCGCGACGATCCGCGCCGGCGATCCGCTGTTCGACATCGTCGATCCGCTGACCGATGCGATCACGACGATCTCGAGCGGGACCGACGGCGTGTTCTACATGCGCCGCGCGATTCGTTTCGTCACGGCCGGCGCGCCGCTCGGCCGCGTCACGGGCGCCGTGCCGGTGCGCAAGGGGATGTTGCTCGGCGCGTGACGAGCGGCGCGCGTCGCGCGCGACGAACCCGATCTGTATGAGATCGGCAAGAAACTTCGGTTTCCTCAGATAATCGCTCGTCGCTCGATCCCGGCCTGCACCGGGTCGGCCGCCTGTAGACGGCCGGCGGACGCAGGCCGCATCGTCAGCCGTGCCGTTCATGGCCCGCCGCGACGCACGGCAGCACGCTTGCCTGACTTGCCGCGCGCCGTCGTCCCGCCGTTGCGGCCGTCCGCGTCCGAAAACATCTTCATGTCCCGAAGGATGCCGCGCAGCAGCGTATCGGCTGCCACCCCGAGCGTGCGGCCGGCCTTGACCAGCAGCCGCGCGTTGGCTGCCTCGAGCAGCGGATGGGCGACGGGAACGGCGACGAGTTCTCCCGCCTCCAGTTCCTGATAGGCCGCGAACGCCGCGAGCAGCGTGACGCCGTCGTTGCGCCTGACGAAGTGGCGCAGCACGGCCAGCGAGTTGGTGGTCAGCGTCGGGTGGAGCTGGATGTTCTCTGCATAGGCGAGCATCTGCACGGCCTGCCCGAGACCGAACGCCGGCGGCATCAGCGCGAGCGGATACCCGGCGAGTTCGTGTACCGCGACGGGCCGGCCCCGCGCGGCGAGCGGGTGCCCGGGATGCACGAGCGCCACCACCGGCTGCGGCGCGGTGGCGACGTACTCGATATCCGGATGCGCCGGGGGATTGTAGGCGAGGCCGATATGCGCGCGGCTCTCGGCGACTTCCTGCAGCAATGTGCTGACCGGAAGGATATCGACGGTGACGTCGAGCTTCGGATAGCGCGCGCAAAAATCGGTGAGCACCTCGTCCATCAGGCAGTCGATATAGCCTTCGCTGGTGGCGATGCGGATCTGGCCGTGTTGCAGGCCGTGCAGCGCCTGCAGGCGGTCTTCGAACAGTTCCTGCTGGGAGCGGCAGCCGCGCCAGTATTCGAGCAGGTGCGCCGCGGCTTCGGTCGGCCGGACGCCGCGCGGCTGGCGCTCGAACAGCGGCGCCCCGATTTCTTCCTCGAGCAGCCGGATCTGCCGCGTGATGACGGACGGCGACGTGTTGATGCTGTCGGCCGCGCCGCGGATCGAGCCGTGCGTCAGGACTTCATGGAAATAGCGCAGGCGGCGCTGGTTCAGTTCGCGCATGGTGTCGGTCCGTTTGCCGTTGAAGTGTTGCTCGTTGAGCAACGATAACTCGCTTAGGTTGCTATTGCGCTGCTTTTTCGGCTCCTCGACGATTCGAACGGAGTCGATCATCGATGCGGGATTCGAAGCAATACGCCCTAAAGGAGAGCGCATGTCCGCCATTCCATCCCCTCAAGACCCGGTCGCGCCCGACAGCCCGGCGCATCAGGCCCTGTATCGCAAGCTGAACTGGCGCCTGCTGCCGTTTCTGCTGCTCTGCTACACGTTCGCCTATCTCGATCGCGTGAATATCGGGTTCGCCAAGCTCTCGATGCAGAGCGACCTGGGCATCTCCGATGCGGTGTACGGGCTGGGCGCGGGCATCTTCTTTCTCGGCTACGTGCTGTTCGAGATCCCGAGCAACCTGCTGCTGCCGCGGATCGGCGCTCGCAAGACCATCAGCCGGATCATGGTGCTGTGGGGCCTGACCTCGGCGGGCATGATGTTCGTCCACAACGAGACCACCTTCTACGGGATGCGTTTCCTGCTCGGCGTGTTCGAGGCCGGTTTCGCGCCGGGGATGATCTTTTACCTGACCTACTGGTATGGCCAGCGCCGCATGGCCGGCGTGATGGCGGTCGTGATGCTCGCGGGCCCGATCGGCGGCGCCTTCGGCTCGCCGCTGTCGGCGTGGCTGATGACCGGGCTGTCCGGTGCCCACGGCCTGGCCGGCTGGCAGTGGATGTTCATCGTCGAAGGCCTGCCGTGCGTGCTGCTCGGCGCGCTCGCACTCAAGGTCCTGTCCGACCGGCCGGCCGACGCAGCCTGGCTGACCGACGACGAGAAGCGCATGCTCGCCGCCGAGCTGCACGCACCCGGTGCCGGTCATCACTCGTTCGGACAGGTGTTGCGCGACCCGCGCGTGTACCTGCTGGCGTTCGCGTACTTCACGATCATCTGCGGAATCTACGCGGTGAGTTTCTGGCTGCCGTCGATCCTCAAGGCCGACGGCGTGACCGACACGATGCAGATCGGGCTGTACTCGATGATCCCGTACGTCTGCGCCGCGATCGCGATGATCGTCATCGGCCGCCGGTCGGACCGCCGCGGCGAACGCCGTTTCCACAGCGCCGTGCCGGCCCTGATCGGCGCGATCGCGCTGGCCGTGGCGACGACGGCCAACGGCAATCTCGTCATTTCACTGGTCGGCATGACGATCGCCACGTCGATGATCTGGGCCGCGTACACGGTGTTCTGGGCGATTCCGTCGCAATACCTGAAGGGCGACGCGGCTGCCGGCGGCATCGCGCTGATCAATACGATCGGCCTGATCGGCGGCTTCCTGAGCCCGACCATCATCGGTGCGATCCACTCGGCGACGGGCAGCATGGCAGCCGGCCTGCTGGTCATGGTCGCGCTGCTGGTCGCGGGCGCCGCGGTGCTCGTGGCGAACCGGCTGCCCGCGCCGCAGGACGCGTTGGCGACAGCGTGATATCGCGGGCGCGCAAGCGCTCGCGACCTCCGTCGCGGCGCAGCACGGCCCGTGCCTTGACTACCTATTTCCGGAGACACGTTTTTGAACACGCGGATCTTGATTGCCGGCTTTCAGCATGAAACCAATACGTTTGCGCCGTCGAAAGCCGCTTACGCGAACTTCGAGCGCGGCGAGGGCTTCCCGGCCATGGTGCGGGGCGACGACGTGCTTGCGCTGCGCGACGTCAACATTCCCGCGGGCGGATTCATCGTCGCGGCGGAGCGACGCGGCTGGACCCTGCTGCCGGTCATCTGGGCGGGCGCGAGCCCGTCGGCCCACGTGACCGAGGATGCGTTCGAGCGCATTGCCGGTGAAATTCTCGCGGCGGTTCGCGGCGGAGGCTACGACGCGGTGTACCTCGACCTGCACGGCGCGATGGTCGCCGAGCATACCGACGACGGCGAAGGCACGTTGCTGGAGCGCGTGCGCGCCGCGGTCGGCCCGGCCGTGCCGGTGGTCGCGTCGCTCGACCTGCATGCCAACGTCACCGCGAAGATGCTGCACGAGGCCGACGCGCTGGTCGCCTTCCGCACCTATCCGCATGTCGACATGGCCGAGACCGGCGAACGCGCGGCCGTGCTGCTCGAGCGCCTGCTCGCCTCGCGGGCGGCGGGTGGCCGCCCGCTGCATCGCGCGGTGCGGCGGCTGCCGTTCCTGATCCCGATCAACGGCATGTGCACGCTGCTCGAGCCTTCGCGCGGCATGTATGCGCAGCTCGCGGCGCTGGAAACCGGGGCCGTGGTATCGCTGTCGTTCGCGCCGGGTTTTCCGGCGGCCGATTTTCCCGAATGCGGCCCGGTCATCTGGGGTTACGGCGATGACGCCGCGTCGGCCGAGGCCGCCGTGCAGGCGCTCTACGACAGGATGCTGGCGGACGAGGCCGCGTGGCAGGTGCCGTTCCTGTCGCCCGACGCCGCCGTGCGCGAAGCGATGCGGCTTGCCGACGGGGCCGGCAAGCCGGTCGTCATCGCCGATACGCAGGACAACCCCGGCGCGGGCGGCGACTCGAACACGACGGGCATGCTGCGGGCGTTGCTGCGCAATGGCGCGAGAGAGGCGGCGATCGGCCTGATCTGGGACCCGGCGGCCGCCGCGGCGGCTCATCGCGCCGGGGTCGGGGCGTTCGTCGAGCTGGCGCTCGGCGGCGTTTCCGGCGTGCCCGGCGACGAGCCGGTCCACGCGCGTTTCGAGGTCGTGAAGTTGTCGGACGGCGTATGCCGGTATGACGGCCCGATGATGAACGGCATGCGCGCGGATATCGGCCCAGTCGCCTGCCTGCGGATCGATGGTGTGCTGATCGTGGTGAGCAGCGGCAAGGCGCAGATGCTCGACCGCAATCTCTATCGCGTGGGCGGCGTCGAGCCGGAAGCGATGCGCATCCTCGTCAACAAAAGCTCGGTGCATTTTCGCGCCGACTTCCAGGGGATCGCCGAGGCGGTGCTCGTTGCCACGGCGCCGGGCCCGATGACGGCCGATCCGGCCGAGTTGCCCTGGACCCGGCTGGCCCCGGGCATCCGGACGAAGCCGATGGGCGACGCATTCGCCGGCAACGGCTGAAGCACGGCCCGCCGCCGGCGCGCCGGTGCGCCTGCGAGCGGGCGGCTGTCCTGGACAATGCCGTCGCGCGGGCCGACACAGGGCGCCGCGCGTCGTTTCACGTCGCGCGGCTTGCACCTACCCGCGCGCGGATCGGCGCTCACCCGCGCCGCGCCACCAGCTCCGACACCGTCTGCGCGGCCTGCTGCAACGGCTCGAGAAACTCCTTCACCATCTGCTTCGCGGTATGCCGCTGCGCGTTGCCGCTGATGTTCATCGCCGCGATGATCTGCCCGCGCCGGTTGCGAATCGGCGCGGACAGCGACATCAGGCCCACTTCGAGTTCCTGGTCGACCACGGCCCAGCCCTGCTGGCGCACCTGTGCGATCGCCGCCTTCAGTTCGCCGAGGTCGGTGATCGTGCGCGCCGTATGCGCGCGGATGCCGCTTTGCGCGAGCGTTTCGTCGAGCGCGGCGTCGTCGAGCGCGGACAGCAGCACGCGGCCCATCGACGTGCAGTACGCGGGCAGCCGACTGCCGATCGACAGGTTGATCGTCATGATCTTGCGGGTCGGCACGCGCAGCACGTAGACGATCTCGGTGCGGTCGAGCACGGCCGCCGAGCAGCTTTCGTGGATCTGCTCGGACAGTTGCTCCATCACGGGATCGGCGAGATTCCAGAACGGCATCGACGTGAGGTACGCGAAGCCGAGCTCGAGGATCTTCGGCGTGAGCCGGAACAGCCGGCCGTCGGCCTCGACGTAGCCGAGCGTCTGCAGCGTGAGCAGGATCCGGCGCGCGCCCGCGCGCGTGAGCCCGGTGGCCGAGGCGACCTCGGTGAGCGTCTGTTCCGGACGGGCCGCGTCGAACGCGCGGATCACCGCGAGGCCGCGTGCGAACGACTGTACGTAGGAGTCGCCGGGTTTCGTCTGAGTGTCTTCGGTTGTCATGAGCGCCTGGAATATCGTGCAGCCGAGAAGATAGCGCACGGGGCCCGACACGCCAACCGCACGGCGGACCGGGCGCTTGACAGGTCGTCCCCGCACTCCCTATGATGCGTTGAACGTTCGATACACGATCTTATGTTCGTATATAGAACATTTAAGCGCATCCCGGCGGGCAATGCAAGGGGCGCGCCCTGTTCATTCCCCAGCCTGTCCTGGGAGCGGAGACACTGATGACCGAAGCTTTTCTGTGTGATGCGATCCGTACGCCGATCGGGCGTTACGGCGGTGCACTGTCCGGCGTGCGCGCCGACGATCTGGGCGCCGTGCCGCTCAAGGCGCTCGTGGAGCGCAACCGCGACGTCGACTGGACGGCGATCGACGACGTGATCTACGGCTGCGCGAACCAGGCCGGCGAGGACAACCGCAACGTCGCGCGCATGTCCGCGCTGCTCGCGGGGCTGCCGCAGGGCGTGCCGGGTTCGACGATCAACCGCCTGTGCGGCTCCGGGATGGACGCGGTCGGCGTGGCCGCCCGTGCGATCAAGTCGGGCGAGGCCGCGCTGATGGTCGCGGGCGGCGTCGAGAGCATGACGCGCGCGCCGTTCGTGATGGGCAAGGCCGCGAGCGCATTCGCGCGCCAGGCCGACATCTACGACACGACGATCGGCTGGCGCTTCGTCAATCCGTTGATGAAACAGCTGTACGGCGTCGATTCGATGCCGGAGACGGCCGAGAACGTCGCAGTCGACTACAACGTCAGCCGCGCCGACCAGGACCTGTTCGCGCTGCGCAGCCAGCAGAAGGCTGCGCGTGCGCAGCAGGACGGCACGCTCGCCGAGGAAATCGTGTCGGTCACGATTCCGCAGAAAAAGGGCGATCCGGTGGTCGTGTCGCGCGACGAGCATCCGCGCGAGACGTCGCTTGAAACGCTTGCGAAGCTGAAGGGCGTTGTGCGTCCGGACGGCTCGGTGACAGCCGGTAACGCGTCGGGCGTCAACGACGGTGCCGCCGCGCTGCTGCTCGCGAACGAGGAAACCGCAAAGCGCTTCGGCCTGACGCCGCGCGCCCGCGTGCTGGGCATCGCGACGGCCGGCGTCGCGCCGCGCGTGATGGGCATCGGCCCCGCGCCTGCCACGCAGAAGCTGCTCGCCCGGCTCGGCATGACGATCGACCAGTTCGACGTGATCGAGCTGAACGAGGCGTTCGCATCGCAAGGTCTCGCGGTGCTGCGCATGCTCGGCGTCGCCGATGACGATCCGCGCGTGAACCCGAACGGCGGCGCGATCGCACTGGGCCATCCGCTCGGCGCATCGGGCGCGCGTCTCGTGACGACCGCGATGTACCAGCTGCATCGCACGAACGGCCGCTTCGCACTGTGCACGATGTGCATCGGCGTCGGTCAGGGCATCGCGATCGCGATCGAACGCGTCTGACCCGCGTTTCATGTCTCGCGGCGAAGCGGCGGCCACGAGCCGCTTCGCCGCTCGACCACTTCGCCTCTCGACCGATTCGCCGCTTTGGATACGATGCGCGGCACGAGGATGCTCGTGCCGCGCATCGTCGTTAACCGGCCTGCGACAGCTCCCTGAGACGCGCCTCGAGCGCGTCGATCTCGGTGTCCGCGAACACCTCGATCCCGTGCTCGCGCAGCAACGCCGCCGTGACGCCGGCGCCCGCGTGCCGCCGGTTCCCGAAACTCCCGTCATGGATGAACGTGCTGCCGCACGACGGACTGCCGTCGGCCAGGATAGCGAAGCGGCAACCGTGCGTGCGCGCGAGGGCCAGCGCGGCTTGCGCGCCGGAGACGAACGGCGCTGTCACGTCGGTGCCGTTTACGTCGACAATGCGCGCGGCGCCCGACAGCACCTGCTGACCCGATGCGCCGCCGGCGATTTCGGCGGGCGGGCGCGGCACGCTGAAGCCGCCGGCCAGTTCGGGGCAGACGGGCACGAGACGCCCTTCGTGCTGCCACCGTTCGAGTGCCGCGTGCGCGGCGGTCTTGGCCGAGCCGTTGTAACGCACCGGATGGCCGACCACGCACATGCTGACGAGGATCTTCGGCATGGTTGGCGGCTGTGCTTTGTCCTGCAATTTTGCTCTCCGTGATTGCGCGATGGCCGAGGGCAGCCGAGGCAAGGCGGGACATCCCGCGCTTCACCCGCGTGCCGGTGCGTCAGGCCACCGACCCTTCCAGATGAATGTCGTCCGGCTCGAGCGCGTAAAGCGCCGGGTCGGGCGACGCGCTGACCGTGAAGCCGAGCCGCAGGTAGAAGTCGATCGTGCGCCGCGACGGCGTCGCGGACACGTACAGGCGTGCGGCGCCCATCGCGCGCGCCTGCTCGCGGGCTGCGCGGTAGAGCTGCTCGCCGAGCCCGCAGCCGCGCCAGTCGCGGCTCACGTGCAGGAACTTCAATTGCAGCATGTCGCCGTGCGGGCCGAGCGGCCGGCTGTCGACGACGACCGCCGCGACGAGCCGTTCGCCGTCGAACATGCCGAGGCACCAGCCGCCGCGATCGTGGCAGTCGAGCAGGATCGGCGTGTAGTGGTCGGCTTCACCTTCCGGCCAGCCGCCGACGTCGTAGAACTCGGGAACGAGATGCAGCGCGCCGTCGCGCAGCACGTACAGGTGCTCGATGATCTCGCGCCGGTCGATGGTCCACACGAGCGGCACTTCGTCGCGCGTGAGCGGGCGTGCGCAAAGCGCGTCGCGTTCGGCGGCGGTGCGGCGCGTCATGCGGCCTCCCGATGCGCGGCGATCGCATACATCAGCGGCAGGCTCGGCATGTGACCGGGCGGCACCATCCGGCGGCCGTCCAGCTCGCGCATGCCGTCGAAGCCCTTCCAGCCGTTCGAATACGGATATTCGGTCAGGCGGTCGATCGCGAGCCCCGCCGACACGAGTGCGTTCACGACCTCGCCGATGCCCCACATGAACTCGTAGCTCGGATGCGGGTTCGCGAAATCGACGACGCCAGGATGGTCGTGCTGTGCGCCGAGCCCCGTGCCGGATACGGCGACGTAATCGCCGACGCCTGCCGGCTCCTCGGTCGCGTCGCTTTTGAAATAGTCGTAGTGTGGCTTCCACTGTTCGTCGAAATACAGCGCGAACGGATGGAACTCGACCATCGCGAAACGGCCGCCCGGCGCGAGCAGCGCGGCGATCCCGCGCGCCCACGCGTTCAGGTCGGACAGCCAGCAGATCGCGCCATACGACGTGAACACGCGATCGAAGCGCTCGCCGCGCGCGGCGGCCTCGGGCATCCAGTCGAGCACGTCGGCGCGCTCGAAACGCGCGGGCAGGCCCGCGTCGGCCGACAGTTGCCGTGCGAAGGCGATCGCTTCGTCGGAGATGTCGACGCCCGTCGCATCCGCGCCCTCGCGCACGAGGCTCAGCGTGTCCTGCCCCGCGTTGCATTGCAGGTGCAGGAGCCGCAGCCCGCCGACGTCGCCGAGCAGTTCGCGTTCTTCCGGATAGAGCGTCGAGCCGCCCGCGCGGAAAAACGCGGCCTGATCGCCTTTGTGGCTGTTATGCGCGACTGTCGCGGTATTCCAGGACAGCCGATTCAGTTCGTGTAATGCCTTTTTCATCGAATTCGAATACCGGTTGAATGGAGCAGGATAAACGGAATCGTTTCGCCGCGCGCAACGGTCGATGGCGTGGGTCTGCCGCGCGACGTCGTCGCGCAGCGTGGCGTGACATTGGGATGAACGCTCGCGGCGATTATTGCCGGATTATTTGATCGAAATCATGGCGGCGGACGAATTGGATATTTTATTCGAGGAAAGGGTAAGGTTTTTCCCCAATATGCCGACAGTAAGATGAAGACCGTCGTTAAGCGATAAACCGTTTTTCGGCTACTGAGCGTGATTTCAGCGCGGCGCGGACGACAGATCCGCCTTTCGGAGCCTTGCATGCGCAATAACCAGCCCGTTACCCAACAGGAATTCGATTTTCCCGACGACGTCACGCTGATGTCGACGACCGATGCAGACAGCATCATCACCTACGCCAACACGACGTTCGCGCAGGTGAGCGGCTTCACGAACGAGGAACTCGTCGGCCAGCCGCACAACGTGGTGCGCCACCCGGACATGCCGCGCGAGGCGTTTGCCGACATGTGGGCGACGCTCCAGCGCGGCGAGCCGTGGACCGCGCTCGTGAAGAACCGCCGCAAGAACGGCGATCACTACTGGGTGCGTGCGAACGCGATACCCGTGATGCGCAACGGCGAGCCGCAGGGCTACATGTCGGTGCGCACGAGGGCGCCGCACGACGAGAGCGCGGCCGCCGACGCGCTGTATCGCGCGTTCCGCGACGGCAAGGCCGGCCAGCGCCGGTTCCACAAGGGGCTGGTGATCCGCACGGGGCTGCTGCGTATCGCGTCGCTGTCGCAGACGATGTCGGTGCGCGCGCGCGTGCATTCGGCGCTGTGCGTGCTTGCGCCGGCGGTCGTCGGCGCGGGCTGGGCGTGCGGGCTCGCCGGTGGCGGCCTCGCGGCATTTGCCGGCGTGACGGTCGGCGTGGCGGCGGCGGCCGGCCTGTGGCTCGATGCGCAGATCGTGCGTCCGCTGAAGCGGCTGCACGACCAGGCGCTGAACGTCGCGACCGGCGAAAGCCGGCGCGGCGTGCGGATGAACCGCGTCGACGAGATCGGCATGACGCTGCGCACGATCAACCAGCTCGGGCTGATGTTCCGCTGGCTCGTCGACGACGTCAGCGAGCAGGTGCACAACGTGCAGCGCGCGAGCAACGAGATCGCGCAGGGCAACAACGACCTGAGCGCGCGTACCGAGCAGGCGGCGTCGAGCGTGCAGGAGACGGCTGCGTCGATGGCCGAGATGACGGCGACCGTCGACAGCAACGCGGAGACCGCACTGCAGGCGAACCGGCTCGCGATGTCGGCGAGCGAAGTGGCCGGCCGCGGCGGGCAGGCGGTGGGCGAGGTCGTCGCGACGATGAGCGACATCACCGCCAGCTCGCGAAAGATCTCGGACATCATCGGCGTGATCGACGGCATCGCGTTCCAGACCAACATCCTTGCGCTGAACGCGGCCGTGGAAGCGGCCCGCGCCGGCGAACAGGGGCGCGGCTTCGCGGTGGTTGCCGGTGAGGTACGGGCGCTCGCGCAGCGCAGCGCGAACGCGGCGAAGGAGATCAAGACGCTGATCGGCGCGAGCGTCGAGCGCGTCGAGTCGGGCGCGCGGCGCGTGGACGAGGCCGGCAAGACGATGGAGGACATCGTCGCGCAGGTGAAGCGCGTGTCGGATCTGATAGCGGAGATCAGCTCGTCGACGGCCGAGCAGAGCACCGGGGTGTCGCAGGTCGACCAGGCGGTGGTGCACCTGGACAACATCACGCAGCAGAACGCGGCACTGGTCGAGCAGAGCACGGCGGCGTCAGAGAGCCTGAAGCAACAGGCAACGCGTCTCGTGGATGCGGTGAACGTGTTCCGGTGATCGTCGGGGCGCGCACGCGATGTGCGCGCCCGATCGATGCATCGTGACATCGTGATTGACGCGCGTAATGCGCGTTCAGGTTTTTCGATTCAATTAAAATACGCGAAACGAGAAATATTCGTATTCAGGATTTTTCATTCATGCATTGAATCGATTCGGACGAATTACGCTGATTAATCAGACGAATATCCGTCAAACCGTTGCCTGGCCTGGTGTTTAGTTTCATCAGTAAACGGATTGTTCGGCAAAGGCAAGGTGATGCATTTTTAATGCATATTTACCCGGGCAAGGCATAATGTTTTCGTAAAAGTTGCCGAAAGTGCAGGAGCATGACCAATGCGCATGCGGATTGACCGCAATGTGCAGGGTCGCGAATCAATCGACAAGCGGACGCAAGATCCGTTACCCGGAGCTCCACACCATGCGCAACAACCAGCCCGTCACGCAACGCGAATTCGATTTTCCCGACGACGCGACGCTGATGTCGACCACCGACGCGAACAGCTACATTACCTACGCGAACGCGGCATTCATCCAGGTCAGCGGATTTTCTCCCGAAGAGATCGAGGGCCAGCCGCACAACGTCGTGCGGCATCCGGACATGCCGAAGGAGGCGTTCGCCGACATGTGGGCGACGCTCAAGGGCGGCGAGCCGTGGACCGCGCTCGTGAAGAACCGCCGCAAGAACGGCGATCACTACTGGGTGCGTGCGAACGCGATACCCGTGATGCGCAACGGCGAGCCGAAGGGCTACATGTCGGTGCGCACGAAGGCGACGCGCGACGAGATCGCGGCCGCGGAGGCGCTCTACAAGGACTTCCGCGAAGGTCGGGCCGGCAACCGGCATTTTCACAAGGGGTTGATCGTCCGCAAGGGCGTGGCCGGTTTCACGTCGCTGTTCCAGACGATGTCGGTGCGGGCGCGGCTCCATGCGGCGCTGTGCGTGTTTGCGCCGGTCGTGGTGGCCGGCGGCTGGGCGTGCGGGCTGGCCGGTGGCGGGCTCGCCGCGTTCGCGGCGGTGACGGCCGGCGCCGCGGTGGCCGCGGGGCTGTGGCTCGATGCGCAGATTGCGCGTCCGCTCGTGCAGTTGCGCGACGAGGCGCTGCGCGTCGCGACCGGCGAGAGCCGCAGCGGCGTGCGGATGAACCGTGTCGACGAGATCGGCATGACGCTGCGCACGATCAACCAGCTCGGGCTGATGTTCCGCTGGCTGGTTGACGATGTCAGCGAACAGGTGCTGAACGTGCAGCGCGCGAGCAACGAGATCGCGCAGGGCAACAACGACCTGAGCGCGCGCACCGAGCAGGCTTCGACGAGCGTGCAGCAGACGGCCGCATCGATGGCCGAGATGACGGCGACCGTGTCGAGCAATGCGGAGACGGCGCTGCAGGCGAACCAGTTGTCGGTGTCGGCGAGCGAAGCGGCCGGGCGCGGCGGGCAGGCGGTGAGCGAGGTGGTGGCGACGATGAACGACATCACCGCCAGCTCGCGAAAGATCTCGGACATCATTGGCGTGATCGACGGCATCGCGTTCCAGACCAACATTCTTGCGCTGAATGCGGCCGTTGAAGCGGCGCGGGCCGGAGATCAGGGGCGCGGTTTCGCGGTGGTTGCCGGTGAGGTGCGGGCGCTCGCGCAGCGCAGCGCGAATGCGGCGAAGGAGATCAAGACGCTGATCGGCGCGAGCGTCGAACGCGTCGAATCGGGTGCGCGGATCGTCGACGGCGCGGGCAAGACGATGGAGGACATCGTCACGCAGGTGAAGCGCGTGTCGGATTTGATCGCGGAGATCAGCTCGTCGACGGCCGAGCAGAGTACGGGCGTCGCGCAGGTCGACCAGGCGGTGGTGCACCTGGACAACATCACGCAGCAGAACGCGGCACTGGTCGAGCAGAGCACGGCGGCATCGGAGAGCCTGAAGCAGCAGGCGACGCGGCTGGTGGAGGCGGTGAACGTGTTTCGGTGATGGCGGGAACGCGTGAAGCAGGAGGAAGGCGGCCCGCGTTGTGCGGGCCGGTTTGGGCGTGTCCTGCTACGTCATTGCGCCCTGGGTACGGGATTCAGGTTCGGGCAACAGTGGTTGGGGCATCCCGGACCGAATGTGATCTCGACGCGCCGCCCGTTGTCATCAAACTCGCTCGCAGGAAACGGCAGCTTGTAGATTCGCGCGATCATCGAATTTCGTTCGCCCCGAATCAAGAATTGATCTAGCGCGCTTTTGACGTTCGCTGCACGTCGGTGCGCAAGCTCTTGCGCGCTTCGTTCCGTCGGTTCGGCCAATCCGACAACTGACACCACATCGACAATGGGGAAGCGATTGCGCATGTCGTTCGACCATACGGACAGCTTCGCCAGTTCGGAGGTAGATAGGTCGCTTGAATTGTTGTCGAATCGAACATCGAAATCCCAGGCGGGCATGTTCGACGGGCCATCGCACGCGAACGCCGTATGTGCGCAGATCAACACGAATGCAGCGGCGGTTAGATGGATCGTGCATACAGATGATCTGCATGTTGTCTCTATACGCCTGATCGATCGAGTCGGGCGCATTTTTCGGCCGCGTGTATTGCTGCTGCACCATCGCGTAAAGCCGGATCGACGAGTGAAGAAAGTAAGGGCAGGCGGCATGTTTTTCTTCCACGGACTCGTATCCCTTGTGTATGGACGAGCCATAGACAGTGGCCGGTAAGATTTTCTCTGTCTATAGAACAAGTACGATTCTTATTTTGGAATCCGACGGAGATTGATGATCCAAAACGATCGTCGAGATGGAGGCGAAGGGGCGAGCGAGTAGAACGCGGCCGGGCGTATAACCGTCCGTCCGTCATGCCGGCGACCGTTAATGTGTGTCACGGCACCGTCGGCTACAGCAGTGCTTGTATGCGCTGACTCCGCACACACCGTTCCGTCGCGTGAAGTGTTCATGCGCGTGCAAACCGGATCGAGGCGGAGCGCTCAATCTGGCGTCGTGCAGCGAAGTGAGAAATGAGACTGAAACGAAATTCGCGCGCGATATGACGTATCGGCGGATACAGCGATCGAAACAGGGTACGCAGAGCGTGGCGATCTCATGCGTATCAAGACGACGCGGGCACGACGGAGAGGGACGCCGGCCCGCGTCGGACCGCCCGGTTCCGGCCGGGCGGTCAGGGCCTGTCACCGAAGCGGTGCCAGGCCCTGAACCGTCAGACGGCGAGGCAGAGGTACTTGATCACGACGTAGTCGTCGATGCCGTAGTGCGAGCCTTCGCGGCCGAGGCCCGATTGCTTCACACCACCGAACGGCGCGACTTCGTTCGAGATCAGGCCCGTGTTCACGCCGACCATCCCGTATTCGAGCGCTTCGGCGACCTTCCACACGCGGCCGATGTCGCGGCTGTAGAAGTAAGCGGCGAGGCCGAATTCGGTGTCGTTCGCGAGGCGGATCACTTCATCGTCGCTGCCGAACTTGAACAGCGGCGCGAGCGGCCCGAACGTCTCTTCCTTCGCGACCTTCATCGCCGGCGTGACGCCCGTCAGCACGGTCGGCTCGAAGAAGCCGTGGCCCAGCGCGTGGCGCTTGCCGCCCGTCACGACGGTCGCGCCCTTCGCGAGCGCGTCCTCGATGTGCGCCTCGACCTTCAGCACCGCTGCTTCGTTGATCAGCGGGCCTTGCGTGACGCCCGGCTCGGTGCCGCGGCCCACCTTCAACTGGCCGACGGCTGCCGCGAGCTTCTGCGCGAACTGGTCGTACACGGCTTCATGCACGTAGAAGCGGTTCGTGCACACGCAGGTCTGGCCGCTGTTGCGGTACTTCGATGCGATCGCGCCCTGCACGGCCGCGTCGAGATCGGCGTCGTCGAACACGATGAACGGCGCGTTGCCGCCGAGCTCCAGCGACACCTTCTTGACCGTCGCCGCGCATTGCGACATCAGCAGGCGGCCGACCGGCGTCGAGCCGGTGAACGACAGCTTGCGCACGATCGGGTTCGACGTCAGCTCGCCGCCGATCGCCTTCGGGTCGCCCGTGACGACGCTGAACACGCCGGCCGGCACGCCCGCACGCTCGGCCAGCACGGCCATCGCGAGCGCGGAGAACGGCGTCGCCTCGGCCGGCTTCACGACGATCGGGCAGCCTGCGGCGAGTGCCGGGCCGACCTTGCGCGTGATCATCGCCGCCGGGAAGTTCCACGGCGTGATCGCCGCGCACACGCCGATCGCTTCCTTCGTCACGACGATGCGCTTGTCGCTCGCCGGCGTCGGGATCGTGTCGCCGTACACGCGCTTGCCTTCTTCCGCGAACCATTCGAGGAACGATGCGGCATAGCCGATCTCGCCCTTCGCTTCAGCCAGCGACTTGCCCTGCTCGGTCGTCAGGATCAGCGCGAGGTCGTCGGCGTTTTCCATCATCAGGTCGTGCCACTTGCGCAGGACGACCGCGCGTTCCTTCGCGGTCTTCTTGCGCCACGCCGGCCATGCGGCGTTCGCGGCTTCGATCGCGTGACGCGTCTCGGCCGTGCCCATCGCCGGCACGGTGCCGAGCAGGCCGCCCGTCGCCGGGTTGCGGACTTCGAACGTCTCGCCGTTCGTCGCGCCTTGCCATTCGCCGTTGACGTACGCCTGCTGGCGGAACAGCGACGGATCTTTCAGTGCCAGGGTTTCCTGAACAGTGCTCATATGAATCGCCTGCTTTGAAGATGACGGATAAAAAGGCCGCCGCCGTCGTGACGACGGCGGCGGCGCATTCGGAAGGCAGGAACTCAGGCGGGCACGCCGACCGTTTCCTTCAGCACTTCCTCGAGGATCACGAGCGCTTCATCGAACACGGCCTGCGGGATCGTCAGCGGGAACAGGAAGCGCACGACGTTCGAGTACACGCCGCACACGAGCAGCAGCAGGCCGCGCTCGAGCGCACGCGTCTGCACGCGCTTCGTGAACTCGGCATCCGGCTCGCCCGAACCCGGCTTCAGGAACTCGACCGCGATCATCGCGCCCGGGCCGCGCACGTCGGCGATCTGCGGCACGTCGGCCTGCAGCGCGTTCAGCTTCGCCTTCAGCACGTCGCCGAGTTGCGTTGCACGCTCGCACAGCTTCTCTTCGTCGATGATCTCGAGCACGGCGTGCGCCGATGCCACGGCCAGCGGGTTGCCCGCATACGTGCCGCCGAGGCCGCCGGGCGCTGCCGCGTCCATCAGGTCGGCACGGCCGACGACGCCCGACAGCGGCATGCCGCCCGCGAGGCTCTTCGCCATCGTGATCAGGTCGGCCAGCACGTCGTAGTGCTGCATCGCGAACAGCTTGCCGGTACGCGCGAAGCCGGTCTGCACTTCGTCGGCGATCAGCAGGATGCCGTGTTCGTTACAGATCTTGCGCAGCGCGCGCACGAATTCGGCCGGCGCCGGGTTGAAGCCGCCTTCGCCCTGGACCGGTTCGAAGATGATCGCGGCAACGCGCTTCGGGTCGATGTCGGCCTTGAACAGCATCTCGATCGCCTTGATCGAGTCGGCCGTCGTCACGCCGTGCACGGCGTTCGGGTACGGCGCGTGGAACACGTCGCCCGGGAACGGGCCGAAGTTCAGCTTGTACGGGGCGACCTTGCCGGTCAGCGCCATGCCCATCATCGTGCGGCCGTGGAAACCGCCCGAGAAGGCGATGACGCCCGGACGGCCGGTGGCCGCGCGTGCGATCTTGATCGCGTTCTCGACGGCTTCCGCGCCGGTCGTGAAGAATGCGGTCTTCTTCGGGAAATCGCCCGGCGCGCGTGCGTTGATCTTCTCGGCCAGCTCGACGTACGACGCGTACGGGACGATCTGGTAAGCGGTGTGCGTGAAGTTGTTCAGTTGATCCGCGATCGCCTTGACGATCTTCGGGTGGCGGTGGCCGGTGTTCAGCACCGCGATGCCGGCGGCGAAATCGATGAAGCGGCGGCCTTCGACATCCCACAGTTCCGCGTTCTCGGCGCGGGCTGCGTAGAAATCGCACATCACGCCGACGCCGCGCGGGGTGGCGGCGTTCTTGCGGGCCTGCAGGTCGGCATTCTTCACGGTCATCTCCTTGATGTTCTTTCCGGTGAGGTGAAAATCGGGCGCTTCGACAGCCCATGGAGGCGACTATAATCACATTTGGCTCTGACAATCAGAGCCATTTCAATAAATATTCAGGAGCCAATCATGCGCGCGAGCGTGTTGTCGGACTGGCTGGCGCAGCGCCTCGTGCGAGGCGGCGAACAGCCGATCTACCGGCAGCTTCACCGGCTGCTGCAACAGGCGATCCTGTCGCGTGAACTGCCGGCCGGCACGCGCGTGCCGTCGTCGCGGCTCCTCGCGGCCGAACTCGGAATCGCGCGCAACACGGTCACGCAGGTTTACGAACAGCTTTCACTTGAAGGCTACGTGAACTCGGCGACCGGCCGCGGTACGTTCGTGGCCGACAGCGCACCCGACGAGATCGTCGGCGCGCCGCCCGACGCGACCGCCACCCACCCGGCGCTCGTGCAGCCGTCCGCGCGGCGGCTGTCGGCGCGCGGTACGCGGCTCGTCGAAGGGGCCGGCGTGTCGAAACGGCAGGGCGGCGCGTTCATGCCGGGCGTGCCCGATGTGTCGCGCTTTCCCGCTCGCGTGTGGACGCGGCTGCACAACAAATACTGGCGGCGGCTGCGCCCCGACCTGCTGACCTACGCGCCGGGCGGCGGGCTCGCGCTGCTGCGCGAGGCGCTGGCCGATTACCTGCGCACGTCGCGCTCGGTGCGCTGCACGCCCGAGCAGATCGTGATTACGACCGGCATCCACCAGTCGATCGACCTCGCGGTACGGCTGCTGACCGACCCGGGCGACGCGATCTGGACCGAGGATCCGTGCTACTGGGGCGTGCGCAGCGTGCTGAACGTGTCGGGGCTGACGACGCGGCCGATCCCGGTCGACGAGGAAGGCATCGCCCCGTCGGCGGCCGATCTCGCCGAACCGCCGAAGCTGATGCTCGTCACGCCGTCGCACCAGTATCCGCTCGGGATGGTGATGAGCCTCGCGCGGCGGCGGATGCTGCTCGAATACGCACGCCAGCACGGTTGCTGGATCATCGAGGACGACTACGACAGCGAATTCCGCTACGGCAGCCGCCCGCTTGCGTCGCTGCAGGGGCTCGACACGGCCGGGCAGGTGATCTACGTCGGCAGTTTCGGCAAGACGCTGTTCCCGGGGCTGCGGGTCGGCTACCTGGTCGCGCCCGAGCCGCTCGCGGAAAGTTTCGCGACCGCGAGCGCCGAGTTGTACCGCGAAGGGCAGTTGCTGCAGCAGGCGGTGCTTGCCGAATTCATCGCGGAAGGACACTTCGTGTCGCATATCCGCAAGATGCGCACGCTGTACGGACAGCGCCGCGAGGTGCTGCTCGACGCGGTCGCGCAACGCTATGGCGACACGCTGCACGCGCTCGGCAGCGATGCCGGGCTGCATCTGGTCACGCAGTTGCCGGAGGGCGTCGACGATCGTGCGGTCGCGCAGGCCGCGCTCGAACGCAATATCGTCGTGCGACCGTTGTCGGGTTATTACGCGGACCGCGAACGCGCGGCGCCGGGGTTGCTGCTCGGTTATGCGTGCGTGCCGGAGGACGAGATCGCGACGGCGTTCGCGACGCTCGCCGAGGCGATCGACGAGCGGGCATTCGGCGGGGCGGCGGTCGCGGTCTGACGCCTGGCAGGTCGGCACGACCTGCAGACGAACGCGTGTCGCACGCGCCGCCTACAGGCGGATCAGCGCCGCGCCCACGACCACCAGCGCGCACGCGGCAAGCCGCTGCGCGCCGGGCCGCTCGCGCATCACGAGCCAGCCGATCGCGACCGCGAAGATCGAACTCGTTTCACGCAGCGCCGACACCGTCCCGACCGGCAGGTACCGGTACGCGAGGATCACGATCCCGTAAGCGGCGAGGGAGATCGTGCCGGCGATCGCGCCCTGCGTGAGCGCCGTGCGCGAGGCGAGCACCGCGCGCGGGCCGCCACGTACCGCGCAGACCAGCACGAACTGCGGCACGCTCCACAGCACGTACACCCACGCGATGTAGCCGAGCGCACTGCCGGACACGCGCGAGCCGATGCCGTCGCAGATCGAATACGCGGCGATGAACACGCCCGTGAGCAGCGCAAACGGCACGCCTTCACCGGAGAACCGGAAGCCGCGCCGCAGCGCGAGCGACATGATGCCGAACGACACGAGCGCGATGCCCGCGAAGCCGAACGGGGTCGGCTGTTCGTGGAGAAAGGCGAGCGCGAGCACCGACACGAGCAGCGGCGAGATCCCGCGCGCGATCGGATAGATCTGCCCGAACTCGCCGCTGCGATAGGCGCGCGCCAGCGTGAAGCAGTACGCGACCTCGAGCGCGGCCGACGCGGCGATATACGGCCACGCGGCGGGTGCCGGCGCGGGCAGCAGCGCGGCGCCGGCGACGCCGAACGCGAAATAGGGCAGTGACATCGTGCCGAGCTGTACGAGCCGGTCTTCGCTGACGTGGAGGAACGCATTCCAGATGGCGTGCAGCAACGCGGAGCACAGCACGAGGCCGATGAAGAGGTGATCCATGGACGGAAGGTGCGGGCGGCAGCGGGAGCGGGGAGTGCGCCGCCATTATGTGGGTATCGGGCGCACTCGCACGGAATTGTCGATAATGTCGTGTTGTTATTCACCGGATGCCGACGATGACCGAAGCCACCCAAGCCCAGCCTGCCGTTCCGCGCCTCACGAGCCTGTCGCACGGCGGCGGCTGCGGCTGCAAGATTGCGCCGGGCGTGCTGTCCGAGCTGCTGAAGCGCGCGACGCCGCCCGCGCTGTTCCCGGATCTGCTGGTCGGTACCGAGACGTCCGACGACGCGGCCGTCTACCGTCTCAACGACGAGCAGGCGATCGTCGCGACCACCGACTTCTTCATGCCGATCGTCGACGATCCGTTCGACTTCGGCCGCATCGCCGCGACCAACGCGCTGTCCGACGTCTACGCGATGGGCGGCAAGCCGATCCTCGCGCTCGCGCTGGTCGGGATGCCGATCAACGTGCTGCCGCACGAGACGATCGCGGCCGTGCTGCGCGGCGGCGAATCGGTGTGCGCCGACGCCGGCATTCCGGTGGCGGGCGGCCATTCGATCGATTCGGTCGAGCCGATCTACGGGCTCGCGGCGATCGGCGTCGTGCATCCGTCGCGCGTGAAGCGCAACGCGGCCGCGCGTGCGGGCGACGTGCTCGTGCTCGGCAAGCCGCTCGGCGTCGGCGTGCTGTCGGCCGCGCTGAAAAAGAACCAGCTCGATGCCGCGGGTTACGCGCAGATGGTCGCGACGACCACCAAGCTGAACCGTCCGGGCGCCGACCTTGCCGCGCTGCCGGGCGTGCATGCGCTGACCGACGTCACGGGCTTCGGGCTGCTCGGTCATACGCTCGAGCTCGCACGTGGCGCGCACCTTACCGCGCGCGTGCACTACGCGTCGCTGCCGTGGCTCGCGGGCGTCGAGGCGTTCGTGGCCGACGGCGTGTTCACCGGCGCGTCGGGCCGCAACTGGGCCGCGTACGGCGCGGACGTTCAACTGGCCGACACGCTGCCGCCCGTCGCGCAGGCGCTGCTGACCGATCCGCAGACGTCGGGCGGCCTGCTGGTCGCGTGCGCGCCCGAGGCCGTCGACGACGTGCTCGCGTGCTTCCGTGCCGACGGCTTCGACCGCGCGGGCGTGATCGGCGAGATGGTGGACGGGCCGGCGCGCGTCGATGTCGCGTGATGCCGAATCGCCGCACCGGAGATTTTTGCGTTCGCTAGAATCGATGCCTTCGATCGAAGGCATCGACGACCGATGAACGATTTCCTGTTCGGGCTGATGATCGCGCTGTCGGTCGGGCCCGTTGCGCTGATGATCGCGAATTACGGGATGCGCGCCGGCACCGCAAGCGGCGTGCGCGCGGCGGTGGGTGTCGCGACGGCCGACGGCTGCTACGCGGTCGTCGCGTTCACGCTCGGCGCGATGCTGGCGAGCACGCTCGCGGCGCATCTGTCGCTGTTTCGTCTGGTGGGGGCGCTCGTGCTGCTCGCGATGGGCGCGCGGATGCTGTGGCAGGCGTTGCGGGATCGCCGCCGCACGCTCGACGGTGATGCGCGGCCGCCGGGCAGCCGCCCGTTTGCATCGATGTTCTTCGTCACGCTGGCGAACCCGCTGACGATCCTGTTGTTCTACGGCTATGCAACGGCCGCCGCCGGCGCGCAGCGGCACTGGCTGCTCGGTGCCGCGTGCGTGTTTGCCGGCAGCCTCGCGGGGCAGCTGGTGTTCGCATTCGGCGGCAGCGTGATCGGCCGGATCGTGAAGTCGCCGGGGCTGCTCGCGGCGAGCCACGTGGTCGCGGCGCTTGTCGTGCTGGGGTATGGGGTGGCAGGACTGGCACGGCTGTAGCGGTTTGCCGGGCGACGGGCACGCAAGTGCGATCGACGTGTCGATGGCGATCAACCGGATAGTATTCCTGACGGTATGTCGACGTGCGGAGCGAATTTCCGTTGTGCTTCCCGCGTGCGCCGCACCCGACCCGACGCACCGGCAGTCGTTTCGTAGTCGGGTTCCGCAACGCGCACGCCCGTTCTATACTCCGTCGCGCAGTCTACGAGAGCCGTTCTCACCCAACATCATCGAAACAAGGAACGCCGATGCTGACTCGCTCCATTCTTTCCGCCGCTGCATTCTCGCTCGCAGCCTGTGCAACCGCGCCGTCGATCGCGCAGGACAACCAGGGCAACAACGCGGGCAACAATGCATTCGCCGAGACCGGTGCACAGGGCCGCCCGGTCAAGGTCATGATCATCACGATGTTCGGTCCGGAGGGCCAGGCATGGCTCGACCGGCTCGGCCCGTGGCGCGACATCGCCGTGCCGGGCCTGTCGCCCGACTACCCGAACGTTCATTGCAACAAGCAGGACGTGTGCGTGGTCACGACCGGCATGGGCTATGCGAACGCGTCGGCGACGATCATGGCGCTCACGTTCTCGCAGCGCTTCGATCTGCGCCGCACGTATTTCCTGATCTCCGGCATCGCGGGCGTCGACCCCGCGCAAGGCACGGTCGGCTCGGCCGCGTGGTCGAAGTACCTCGTCGATTTCAGCCTGCAGTGGGAGCTCGATGCACGCGAGATTCCGGCCGGCTGGAATACCGGCTTTCTCGGCATCAACACGAAGAGCCCGAACGACAAGCCGCCGCTCGACTATCGCACCGAGGTGTTCCAGCTCAATCCGCAGTTGACCGACGCCGCGGTCGCGCTGTCGCGCAACGTCGTGCTCGCCGACAGCGCGCAGGCGCAGGCCGCGCGCGCGAAGTTCACGTATGCGCCGGCGAACCGGCCGCCGACGGTGATCCAGTGCGATACGTCATCGGGCAACACGTGGTTCTCGGGCACGCTAATCGGCGAGCGCGCGCGCCAGTGGACGAAGATCCTGACCGACGGCAAGGGCACCTACTGCATGACCGCACAGGAAGACAACGCGACGTATGAAGCGCTCAAGCGTGCGGCGAGCGTGAAGCGGGTCGACCTGTCGCGCGTCGCGGTGCTGCGTACCGGGTCCGATTTCGACCGGCCGTATGCGGGGCAGACGAGTGCCGACAACCTGCTGAACTACGCGGACCAGGGCGGCTTCGCTCCGGCGACCGAAAACCTGTATCGCGCGGGCAACCCGCTCGTGCAGGACATCGTGACGCACTGGGGCGAGTGGCGCGACGGGGTGCCGCGCCGTTGAGCGCCAGGCGACGGCTCAGTCGGCGGTCAATGCGAGTGCGGGGCCGAACGGAAAGGCGTCCAGACCGGCGTGGTGTCGTCCCAGTGATCGAGCGGCGAAGGGAGTTGGTCGTTCATCATGTGCTCCTGCAACTGACTGACTCAGCGAGTCGTCGATAGGTGTGTCGCGACGCCGCGCACGGGGCACCCCGCTGCGCGGCGTTGCACGTTTACCGGCCCCCGCCGGCGAGCTGGTTGCTTTCCGGCATCGAGCGATACGGGCCTTGCGCGAGTTCGAGCCCTTGCGGATACGAATTTGCCTTGCGCAGGTACGCGAGCGTGCCGTCCTTGCGGGCCTGCTCGACTTCCGCGCTGACTTCGGCGCGCGTGCGCGGGCCGTAGTGCTGCGAGTACCACGACGTATTGCTGTAGTCGCCGGCATGCGGCGTGCCCGAATCGGCGAAGGCCGGGGCGGACACGGCGAGCGTGAGGGCCAGGGCGGAGAGAAGGTGGCGGCGGTTCATGGTGTAGCTCCTGTGTCGATATGAGTTAGCGCTTCAGCGCTTACTCAGATCCCATGCTTTGCGGTCGATATGAGTTAGCGCTTCAGCGCTTACTCAGATCCCATGCTTTGCGGTCGATATGAGTTAGCGCTTCAGCGCTTACCCAGATCCCATGCTTTGCACTGTCGGAGCTGGCGCTTGAGCGCTTGCCCCGGTCCCATCAAGCGGGATCTGTTCGATGCGCAACGAGGTGCGCGACAGGGTTTACTCTAGGTATCTGTTCCGTCGCGATAAATGCGGCAGACGCGAATTGAATTGTCGCGATGGCGGAACAATCGAAAGCCGCACAGGAAGTGGGGGATACGGGACGCCTTGCTGGCCGGGGGCGGCAGCGGAATTCGACCGATCGGGCGGGGCGTCGCGCGGCGATCAATCCGAATGACGCAATAGTCTTCTGCATGCGGTGGTGCAATGCCGCACACCGCGACGCGCCGGTGCATGCGGCGGCCGACGAACGCGGCAGCCCGGCGATGCCGTCCGAGGGCGGAACGGGCGTGGCCGCCGTCGAACGTCAGATCGCTTCGAGCCGATAGCCGAGCGTATAGACCGCGCTGAGCCGCACGCCGTTCGACGGCTGGAGCGCCATCTTCATCCGGAGCCGATAGATGTGCGTGTCGAGGCTACGCGATACGCCGGTCATGTCGCGACCCCACAATGAAAGGATCAGCGCGTCGCGCGGCATGATGCGGCCGAGGTTGCGAAACAGCAGCACGGCGAGATCGAATTCGCGCGGCGTCAGTCGGACATGCTCGCCATGGAGCAGCACGGTCCGCGCCTTCGTGTCGATCCGGTAGCCGCCGATATCGAGGGCGTCCTGCGGCGCGCCGCCGCTGTGATACGCGCGCCGCAGCAGCGCATTGGCGCGGGCCAGCAGTTCGAATTGGTTGATCGGCTTGACCATGTAATCGTCGGCGCCGGCGTTGATCGCGGAGAAAATCTCGTCGTCCCGAACGCGACTCGTCAGGAACAGGATCGGCAAGCGTCCGCCGATGCGCTCGCGCGTCCATTTCAGTACCTCGAACCCCGACAGCCCCGGCACTTGCCAGTCGAGAATCAGCAAGTCGACGACCGCGTTCTCCAGGTGACGGATCGCGTGACAGCCGTTGCCGACCGCATGCACGCGGTGTCCGGATTTCTCGAGTATTGAAGTGATCATTTCGACATATGCGTTGTCGTCCTCGAGATATAAAACGTTCATGATTCGCACTCCTTTGTTAGCGAGCAGGTCGATCGTGCTGCATCGAGCGTGGGTCGGAGGATTCTGACGAACGGTGCGAGGGCGGGCGGCCGGTGGTTTGCCGCGCATGTTCGCATCGTTTCATGTTCTGAATTGTCAACAATTTTGAACGCACAAAACATGCTAATCATAGGCAAAAACAGCCTTTAACGACGTATGAATCATCTGTTTTCAACGATTGTTGTTGACAAACGTTGTCAATACGAAGCGGCAGCGTGATTACGCTTGGATGTGCCGGCGACGTCTCGGTGAAGTCCTGTAAAGAGCCGAATTGAGGGGAAAATCGCATGCTGATATACAAGTCGTTCATGGAGAAAAAGGCGCTGCTCGAAGAGCAGCTCGAACGCGAGCGTCTCGCCATATCGGAGACGGTGCTGCTCGAAGTCCGGCGCTGCATCGAGGAATTCGGGTTCACGTACAAGGATGTATTCCCGGCAGGTGCGGCCGGCGCCCGGAAGCGCAGGGCAAAGTATTTCGACCCGCGGACGGGGCAGACGTGGTGCGGCGTGGGCCGCGAGCCGGCATGGCTGCGTGGTCAGGATCGCGACCGGTTTCTGATCGACAGGTCGTCGTTCGAGCAGTCGCAGGGTCAGGATTCCTGATTAGTGAGCGGATGAAAGGGCGTTGTCTTGTCATGCGGGTATCGGGGGTGTCGATGCGAGGGCCGGGTACCGTCGGCATGGAACACGCCGAGGGCCGACCGCGATGGCTCGGGTTGAGCCGCGCCGCGAATGGAACCGGTTCTGTCCGTGAATATTACATTTAGATTATGACAGTTCTAGTGGCGAACAATAACGCCCCATTTTTCTTGTCTTCGACCGGATCGCAAGACGAGCCCGACGGGCAGATTCGTATGAACAATGAGGCGGCAGCGCGACGGGACGGCGACGAACTGACGCCGGAGCGCGTATTCGTCGGCATTAGCGTGACGCGCGAGATCCTCGAGGTCGACGTCTCGTCGTTGCGAGTGATTCTCGGTTACCGGAACGAGACGTACGGCATCGAATCGCTGACCGATGCGATTGCCGAATGGGCGCCGGCGCGCATCGTGCTGGAGTCGTCCGGCGGTGCCGAGTCCCACGCGGCATGCGCGTTGCAGGCGGCGCGACTGCCGGTGGCCGTCGCCCACGCGCATCAGGCTCGCGATTTCATCGCGGGGGCGGCCGGGATGCCGCCCGAAGGCAAGGGCGCGCGTGCCCGTCTGCTCTCGTCATTGGCCCGCGAGTTCGACCGGTATCCGATGTGCGCGCGTCTCGCCGAGCCGTTGTCGGATCCGCCGCTGCAGTATGTTCAGGCGTTGGTGCAGCGCCGCCGGCAACTCGCGCGCACGATGATGGCCGAATATCAAGTGCTCGCGCGATCGCACGCGAGCGTGCGCGGCGGCATCGAGCAGACCATCGCGTTCCTGAAAGGCCAACTCGGCGTGATCGACCGCTATTGCGCTCGGCATGTAAGCGCGCAGCGTGCGGAACTCGCGCGGGCGATGGCGCGCGCAAGGCGGCCGGGCAGTTGCGCGCCAGGCACGGGGGCCGCGGAGTTCATGCGCACGTGGCGAACGAAGTGACAGGCGTGCGCGGGAGCGTCGCGCCTACGCGACCCATTCGTTGATGACCGGCGTGTCGAGCACCGGCGCGCGTTCGGCTTCCTCGAACGTGCGCTTGCTGCACGTCGCGTCGAGGCTGCCCTTGCCGCTCAGCAGCGGGCAACGGTCGAACACCTCGGCGATCCAGTCGACGAATACGCGCACTTTCGGCGACAGATGGCGGCTGTGCGGATACACGACGGAGATCGGCATCGGCAGCGGCTTGACGCCGGGCAGCACTTCCTTGAGCCGGCCTTCGCGCAGATGCGGCAGCACCATGAAGAGCGGCGGCTGGATCAGCCCGAAGCCTTCGATCCCGCAGGTCACGTACGCATCGGCATCGTTCACCGACACGATGCCCTCCATCTTCATCTCGACTTCCTGGCCGTCGGTCAGGAACGTCCAGTCGATCGTGCGACCGGTGCGGCTCGAGAAGTAGTTGACGGCCTTGTGCTGGCTCAGGTCGTCGATCGTCTTCGGCTCGCCGTGACGCTCGAGATAGTCGGGCGACGCGACCGTCACGCATTCGAACAGGCCGACCCGGCGCGCGACGAGCGACGAGTCCTGCAATGCACCAACGCGGATCACGCAATCGACCCCTTCCTGCAGCAGGTCGACCGGCCGGTCGGACAGGCCGAGCTGCAGGTCGATGTCCGGGTAGCGCGTATGAAATTCGCACAGCGACGGAATCACGAGCAGCCGCCCGATCGAGCCCGGCATGTCGATACGCAACTTTCCGTGCGGCTTCCGGTTGTTCGCCTGGAAGCTCGCCTCGGTTTCCTCGACGTCCGCGAGGATCCGCACGCATCGTTCGTAGTAGGCGGCGCCGTCTGGCGTGAGCGACAGCCGACGCGTGGTCCGGTGCATCAGCCGCACACCGAGGAATGCTTCGAGATTCTGGATGATCGTCGTGACGGACGCCCGCGGCAAGCTGAGCGTTTCTGCTGCCTTGGTGAAGCTGCTTGTATCGACGACGCGAGTAAACACCTGCATGGCCTGAAGCCGGTCCATCACAACCTCCGCAATCTAATTTGCCGCCGGAACAAGAAGGCTGCGCTACCTCGTGGGTAAACGCAGCCTCGGATTGTTCGGGGGCGTTGAATTGTGTTGCCGGATTATAGGCATTTATCCCAATGTCTGCCGGACCCAGAATTCGTTCCATCTCGAAATGGATGCTGCATCGTCATGGACGCTTCTGAATTCAGCAAATTCCTGAAGGCCGCGTTGCCCGCGCAAGCCACGGCGGGCGCGGCGTTGACGGTCGCCGAAGTGGAAATTCCCGGCTACGCGCAGGACATCGTGCTGCGCCTGTACCGGCGCCCGGACAAGACCGGGTTGCCAGTAGTGCTTTACTTCCACGGCGGCGGCTTTGTCCGCGGTTCGCTCGAAGACGCCGATTTCGCCGCGCGCTTTTTAGCAGAACGCTTACCAGCTCTCGTAGTGTCGGTCGACTATTCGCTCGCGCCGGCCTTTCCCTTTCCGGCCGCGCCGGAGGATGCGTATCGCGCCGCCGTGTGGGCCGCGACGCGCGCCCGCGCGTTCGGCGGCAACCCGAAGAAGATCGGTGTCGCGGGTCACGACGCGGGCGGCCAGCTCGCGAACTGCCTCGCGTTCATTGCGCGCGATCGCGGCGAAGTGTCGATCGTCGCGCAGGCGCTGTTCGGGCCGATGCTCGACCCGAGCATGACGCGCATCGGCGACGCCGAGCGCCTCGCGTCCGACATCACCGCGCGCGAATGCGCGGCCTGTTATCGCGCATATCTGCCGCAGGCCGCGCAACGCATGCACCCGTATGCGGCGCCGCTCGAATCGGTGCGCCTCGCGGGCCTGCCGCCGACGCTCGTCGTCACCGCGCAGAACGACGTGCTGCACGTCGAGGCGGAGAAATATGCAGGCTGCCTGATCTCGTCGGGCGTGCTCACGCAGGTGATCCGCTATCCGGACATCACGCATGCCGCGCTCGCGACGCACGAAGCCGCCTTCGAGGAAGCCGTGCGCTTCTTCCAGTGCCGCTTCCAGGCGCGCCAGCCCAACCGTTCCGAATAACCAGAACCAATCCACGTTTACCTGGAGATCCACATGGCCATCCTACGCACCTCCCGTTCCCGAATCGCGACAGCGGCGATCGTGACGCTTGCCGTCGTCGGCCTCGGAACGTTCGGCGCGATGCGCGTGAACGCGAACGCACCCGAGAAAGCGGCTGCACCGCTGCCCGAAGTCGACGTCGCGACCGTCGTGCCGCAGACCGTCACCGACTGGCAGAGTTATTCGGGCCGCCTCGAGGCGGTCGAGAAAGTCGACGTGCGCCCGCAGGTGTCGGGCACGATCGTCGCGGTGAACTTCAAGGACGGCGCGCTCGTGAAGAAGGGCGACGTGCTGTTCGTGATCGACCCGCGCCCGTACCAGGCCGAAACCGATCGCGCGGCCGCGCAGCTCGCGGCCGCGCAAGCGCGCAACGGTTACGCGCAGACCGACTGGCAGCGCGCACAGCGGCTGATCGGCGACAACGCGATCGCGAAGCGCGATTACGACGAGAAGCAGAATGCGGCGCGCGAAGCGGCCGCGAACCTGAAGGCCGCCGAAGCTGCGCTCGAAACGGCGCGCATCAACCTCGGCTATACGCGGATCACCGCGCCGGTGTCGGGCCGCGTGTCGCGTGCGGAAATCACGCTCGGCAACGTCGTGTCGGCCGGTGCGTCGGCCGCGCCGCTCACCACGCTGGTGTCGGTGTCGCCGATCTACGCATCGTTCGACGCAGACGAACAGACCTACCTGCAATACATCAACGGCGCGCGCAACGGCCGCAAGGTGCCGGTCGAGCTCGGCCTCGCGAACGAAACCGGCTACTCGCGCAGCGGCGAGATCGACTCGGTCGACAACCGGCTCGACACGTCGTCGGGCACGATCCGCGTGCGCGCACGCTTCGACAATGCGGACGGTGCGCTCGTCCCGGGCCTGTACGCACGCGTGAAGGTGGGCGGCAGCGCGCCGCACGAGGCATTGCTCGTCGACGACGCGGCGATCAACACCGACCAGGACAAGAAGTTCGTGTTCGTCGTCGACCAGCAGGGCCGCGTGTCGTACCGCGAGGTGCAGCAGGGGCTGCAGCACGGCAACCGGCGCGTGATCGTGAGCGGCCTCGCGGCAGGCGATCGCGTGGTCGTGAACGGCACGCAGCGCGTGCGCCCCGGCGAACAGGTGAAGCCGCACATGGTCCCGATGACGGGCGGTGACGCGCCGTCCGCGCCGCTGGCGGACAACGCGAAGCCGGCCGCCCCGGCGAAGGCGGATTCGTAAGCGGCCCGCCGCTTCGCATCCGCGTTCAACCAGACAGAGCCACACATGAACATTTCAAAATTCTTTATCGACCGGCCGATCTTCGCAGGAGTCCTATCGGTGATCATCCTGCTCGGCGGGGTGATCGCGATGTTCCTGCTGCCGATCTCGGAATATCCGGAAGTCGTGCCGCCTTCCGTGATCGTGAAGGCGCAGTATCCGGGCGCGAACCCGAAAGTGATCGCCGAGACGGTCGCGTCGCCGCTTGAAGAACAGATCAACGGCGTCGAGGACATGCTCTACATGCAGTCGCAGGCGAACAGCGACGGCAACATGACGATCACCGTCACGTTCAAGCTGGGCACCGATCCGGACAAGGCCACGCAGCTCGTGCAGAACCGCGTGAACCAGGCACTTCCGCGCCTGCCGGAAGACGTGCAGCGGCTCGGCATCACGACGGTGAAGAGCTCGCCGACGCTGACGATGGTGGTCCACCTGATCTCGCCGGACAACCGCTACGACATGACCTACCTGCGCAACTACGCGCTGATCAACGTGAAGGATCGCCTGTCGCGGATCCAGGGCGTCGGCCAGGTGCAGCTGTGGGGTTCGGGCGACTACGCGATGCGCGTGTGGCTCGATCCGCAGAAGGTCGCGCAGCGCGGGCTGTCGGCCGAGGACGTCGTGCAGGCGATCCGCGAGCAGAACGTGCAGGTCGCGGCCGGCGTGATCGGCGCGTCGCCGTCACTGCCCGGCACGCCGCTGCAGTTGTCGGTGAACGCGCGCGGCCGTCTGCAGACGGAAGACGAGTTCGGCGACATCGTCGTGAAGACCACGCCGGACGGCGGCGTCACGCACCTGCGCGACATCGCGCGGATCGAGCTCGACGCATCCGAATACGGGCTGCGCTCGCTGCTCGACAACAAGCCGGCCGTCGCGATGGCGATCAACCAGTCGCCCGGTGCGAACTCGCTGCAGATCTCGGACGAAGTGCGCAAGACGATGGCCGAGCTGAAGCAGGACATGCCGGCGGGCGTCGACTACAAGATCGTCTATGACCCGACGCAGTTCGTGCGTTCGTCGATCAAGGCCGTCGTGCATACGCTGCTCGAAGCAATCGCGCTGGTCGTGATCGTCGTGATCGTGTTCCTGCAGACCTGGCGCGCGTCGCTGATTCCGCTGATCGCGGTGCCGGTGTCGATCATCGGCACGTTCTCGCTGCTGCTCGCATTCGGGTATTCGATCAATGCGCTGTCATTGTTCGGGATGGTGCTCGCGATCGGGATCGTGGTCGACGATGCGATCGTGGTGGTCGAGAACGTCGAGCGCAACATCGAAAGCGGGATGAACGCGCGGCAGGCGACCTACAAGGCGATGCAGGAAGTGAGCGGGCCGATCATCGCGATCGCGCTGACGCTCGTCGCCGTGTTCGTGCCGCTCGCGTTCATGTCGGGCCTGACCGGCCAGTTCTACAAGCAGTTCGCGATGACCATCGCGATCTCGACGGTGATCTCGGCGTTCAACTCGCTGACGCTGTCGCCGGCGCTGTCCGCGATCCTGCTGAAGGGTCATGGTGACAAGGAGGACTGGCTCACGCGCGTGATGAACCGCGTGCTCGGCGGCTTCTTCCGCGGCTTCAACAAGGTGTTCCATCGCGGCGCGGAGAACTACGGCCGCGGCGTGCGCGGCGTGCTGTCGCGCAAGACCCTGATGCTCGGCGTGTACCTCGTGCTCGTGGGCGCGACCGTGCTGGTGTCGAAGGTCGTGCCGGGCGGCTTCGTGCCCGCGCAGGACAAGGAATACCTGATCGCATTCGCGCAGCTGCCGAACGGCGCATCGCTCGACCGCACCGAGAAGGTGATCCGCGACATGGGCTCGATCGCGCTGAAGCAGCCGGGCGTCGAGAGTGCGGTCGCGTTCCCGGGTCTGTCGGTGAACGGCTTCACGAACAGCTCGAGCGCGGGCATCGTGTTCGTCACGCTGAAGCCGTTCTCGGAACGGCATGGCAAGGCGCTGTCGGCGGGCGCGATCGCCGGTGCGCTGAACCAGCAGTACAGCGCGATGAAGGACTCGTTCGTCGCGGTGTTCCCGCCGCCGCCGGTGCTCGGCCTCGGCACGCTCGGCGGGTTCAAGATGCAGATCGAGGATCGCGGTGCGGTCGGCTATGCGCGGCTCGCGGATGCGACCAACGACTTCATCAAGCGCGCGCAGCAGGCGCCGGAACTCGGCCCGTTGTTCACGAGCTACCAGATCAACGTGCCGCAGCTCAACGTCGATCTCGACCGCGTGAAGGCGAAGCAGCTCGGCGTGCCGGTGACCGACGTGTTCAACACGATGCAGGTGTATCTCGGCTCGCTGTACGTGAACGACTTCAACCGCTTCGGGCGCGTGTACCAGGTGCGCGTGCAGGCCGATGCGCCGTTCCGCCAGCGTGCGGACGACATCCTGCAGTTGAAGACGCGCAACGACAAGGGCGAGATGGTGCCGCTGTCGTCGCTCGTCACGGTGACGCCGACGTTCGGCCCCGAAATGGTCGTGCGCTACAACGGCTACACGGCGGCCGACATCAACGGCGGCCCGGCGCCGGGCTTCTCGTCGGGTCAGGCGCAGGCCGCGATCGAGCGCATCGCGCATGAAACGCTGCCGCGCGGCGTGCGGTTCGAGTGGACCGACCTCACGTACCAGCAGATCCTTGCCGGCGATTCGGCGATGTATGTGTTCCCGATCAGCGTGCTGCTCGTGTTCCTCGTGCTCGCCGCGCTGTATGAAAGCCTGACGCTGCCGCTCGCGGTGATCCTGATCGTGCCGATGAGCATTCTGTCGGCGCTGACGGGCGTGTGGCTCACGCAGGGCGACAACAACATCTTCACGCAGATCGGCTTGATGGTGCTGGTGGGGCTGTCGGCGAAGAACGCGATCCTGATCGTCGAATTCGCACGAGAGCTCGAACACGACGGCAGGACGCCGCTCGAGGCCGCGATCGAGGCGAGCCGGCTGCGGCTGCGCCCGATTCTGATGACGTCGATCGCGTTCATCATGGGCGTCGTGCCGCTCGTCACGTCGACGGGGGCCGGTTCGGAAATGCGCCATGCGATGGGTGTCGCGGTGTTCTTCGGGATGCTGGGCGTGACGCTGTTCGGGCTGATGCTGACACCGGTGTTCTACGTCGTGTTGCGTACGCTGGCAGGCGGCAAGATCCACGTCGCCGGCAAGGATTCGTCCGGCTACGGCGTGCCGGCCCAGGGCGTACCGGCTTCGGATGCTTGAGGATAAAAAGATGGACAACATGCACAACACGAACGGCCTGATGCGCTTCGCGAAGGTGGCGGCCGCGAGCACCCTGCTCGCGACGCTGCTCGCCGCGTGCGCGGTGGGCCCCGACTACAAGCGCCCGGATGCGGCGGTGCCCGCCGCGTTCAAGGAAGCGCCGGCGCTCGCCGCCGGCGAGCAGGCCGGCACCTGGAAGACGGCCGAGCCGGCGGACGGCGAACATCGCGGCGAATGGTGGAAGGTGTTCGGCGATCCGGTGCTCGACTCGCTCGAGACCCAGGCGCTCGCCGCGAACCAGAACCTGAAAGCCGCGGCGGCGCGGGTCGAGGAAGCGCGCGCGGCGACGCGTTCGGCGCGCTCGCAATGGTTCCCGCAGGTCGGCGCCGGGTTCGGGCCGACGCGCGAAGGGCTGTCGTCGGCGTCGCAGTTCCAGCCACAGGGCACGGGCCCGACCAATGCGACGCTGTGGCGCGCGCAGGGTACGGTGTCCTACGAAGCCGACCTGTTCGGCCGTGTCGGCCGCAACGTCGAGGCGTCGCGTGCCGACCAGGCGCAGAGCGAAGCGCTGTTCCGTTCGGTGCAGCTCGCGCTGCAGGCGGACGTCGCGCAGAACTACTTCGAACTGCGCCAGCTCGATTCCGACCAGGACCTGTACCGCCGCACGGTGGAGTTGCGCGAGCAGGCACTGCAGCTCGTGCAGCGCCGCTTCAACGAAGGCGACATCAGCGAGCTCGACGTGTCGCGCGCGAAGAACGAACTGGCCAGCGCGCAGGCCGATGCGGTCGGCGTCGCGCGCCGGCGCGCGGCATCCGAGCATGCGCTCGCGATCCTGCTCGGCAAGGCGCCCGCGGATTTCGCGTTCAAGGAAACGCCGATCGTGCCGGTCGCGGTGAAGGTGCCGCCGGGCCTGCCGTCCGCGCTGCTCGAACGCCGTCCGGACGTGTCGGCGGCCGAGCGCGCGATGGCGGCCGCGAACGCGCGGATCGGCCTCGCGAAGTCGGCATATTTCCCGAAGCTCGACATCACGGGGGCGTTCGGCTATGAGGCGTCGACGCTCGGCAACCTGTTCCTGTGGTCGAGCCGCACGTTCCTGCTCGGGCCGTTCGCGGGCACCGCGCTGACGCTGCCGCTGTTCGACGGCGGACGCCGTGCGGCAGGCGTGCAGCAGGCGCGCGCGCAGTACGACGAGCAGGTCGCGAACTACCGGCAGCAGGTGCTCGTCGCGTTCCGCGAGGTCGAGGACAATCTCGCCGACCTGCGCCTGCTCGACGACCAGATCCGCGCGCAGGATGCGGCCGTCAATGCGTCGCGGCGCGCGGCGACGTTGTCGCGCACGCAGTATCAGGAAGGTGAAGTCGCCTATCTCGACGTCATCGACAGCGAGCGCTCGGTGCTGCAGTCGCAACTGCAGGCGAACCAGCTCACCGGCGCGCAGGCCGTGTCGACCGTCAACCTGATCCGCGCGCTCGGCGGCGGATGGGGGCCCGCGCCGACGGCGGTCGGCGATGCGGCGTCCGTCAAGGCGGAAGTCGCCGCGCGTTGAGTGCGAACCGCGGGCGATTCGTCGCTCGCCGGCAGTGAAGCGAAGAACCCCGGCATGCAGGCTCAGGTCTGCATGCCGGGGTTTTTTATGGCGTCAGGCGTTTTCGCTCATCGTCAGGATGATCTTGCCTACGTTTGCGGCCGACTCCATCCGTCGATGAGCCGCCGCGGCATCGGCGAGAGGAAACACGCTGTCGACGACCGGTTCGAGACCCGCGCCTCCCGCAAAGCGGTCCAGCCAATGTTCGCGAAATCGCCGAACCATCGCGTGTTTCTCGCGCGGGTCGCGCGACTTCATCACCGTGCCGATGATTTGCAGATGACGGTACAGGATCTGATCGAGCGCAACGCTCACGTCACCGCCGCCGCCGAGTATGCCGACCTGCACCAGCCGGCCGCCGTTTGCCAATGACGCGACATTCCGCGAAAAATACGGTGCGCCCACGAAGTCGATGACGACGTCGACACCGCGTTTGCCTGTCCTGCTTGCGACGACTTCCGAAAAATCCTGCGCCTTGTAGTCGATCGCATGGTCCACGCCGAGTTGAACGATCCGTTCCAGTTTCGACGCTTCGGCGGTCGCGAATATCGTCGCGCCGGTCGCGTAGGCGAGCTGGACCGCCGCGGAACCCACCCCGCCCGCCGCTGCGTGAATCAGCACCGAATCGCCGCGTTGCAAGCGGCCCAGATGCAACAACGCTTCGTGCGCAGTGACGAAAACTTCCGGTATGGCAGCCGCGTGCACGTAGTCGATCGTTGCCGGAATGGGCATCGCCATTCTCCAGTCGATGCGCGCCAGTTCCGCATAGGCCCCGCCGCCCACGACGCCCATTACACGATCACCCACCTTGTAGCCCTGCACGGCGCTGCCCGTCTCGATCACCTCGCCGGCGATTTCGAGCCCCATGAGGGTGGAGTCGCCGAAATTGGGCCGGCCGTATCCGCCTCGCCGATGTGTCAGATCCGCGCGATTCACGCCTGCGGCATGAACGCGTACCAGTAGATCGTCGGGGCGAACCTCGGGTGCCGGGACTTCGGCCAATTGGAGAACCTCGGCCTCGCCGAATTCCTTGAACGTGATGGCTTTCATTTCACACCTTCCTGTGCCGGAGCTGAATGACCGGCGAGATCGTCGGGCCGAGGTTGTGCGCCCAGCGTTGCCTGCGCCACGGCGGAAGCGGAAATCGCTGCGGGAAACCCGGCGTAGAACGCAAGGTGAGTAATTGCCGCGGAGAGCTCTTCGCGGGTGACGCCGTTCGTCAACGCGCGCCGCAGGTGCGCCGGCAACTCGTCGAGATGGCCCCCCGCGATCAGGGCGGCGATGGTCACGAGGCTGCGGTCGCGCGGCGCGAGCGACGGATCGCTCCAGATGCGCGGATAGAGCGTGTCGTCGACGAATGCCGAGAGCGTCGGCGTGAAGGCCCGCGCAGCCTCGCGCGGACTGTCGAAATGCGTATGAGACATGGCGATACTCCTTCAAGCCTGGCTGATGAACTTGTGCGTGAGGTAGTACTCGATGCCCTCGGTGCCGCCTTCCGAGCCGTGGCCGCTTTCCTTCATGCCGCCGAACGGCAGTTCGGTCGACACGATGCGGTACTGGTTGATGCCGATCATCCCGGCTTCGAGACCGTCCGCGACATCAATGGCCGTGCGCGCGCTGCGCGTGAACGCATAGGCGGAGAGCCCGTACGGCAACCGGTTCGCTTCGGCGAGCCCGTCGGCGAGAGCATCGAAGCGCATCAGCACCGCGATCGGGCCGAACGGTTCTTCATGCATCACGCGCGCGTCCTTCGGTACGTCGGCGAGGACCGTGGGTTCGAAGAAATATCCTTCGCCCTCGATGCGCTTTCCGCCGGCGAGGACCCTTGCGCCACGTTCCACCGCATCGGCGATGAGTTCTTCCATCTTGGCAAGCTGGCGCGGATTGGCCAGCGGCCCGACCTGCGTGCCGGCATCCATGCCATTCCCGACCTTGAGGGCCTGGGTGGCGCGCACGAAGTGCCCGACGAACGCGTCGTAGACTTCGCGCTGGATCAGGAAGCGCGTCGACGAGATGCAGACCTGGCCCGTACCGCGAAAGCGGTTCGCCGCACCGTCGACCGCGGCCTTCTCGACATCCGCGTCGTTGAATACGAGGACGGGCCCGTGGCCGCCCAGCTCCAGCGTGATGGGTTTGACGCCTTCGGCGGCACGCGCCGACAGCAGGCGGCCGATCGGTACCGAGCCCGTGAACGTCACCTTCCGGATGACCGGGGAAGCGATCAGATGCTTCGACACCTGGTCGGGCACGCCGAATACGACTTGAAGCACGCCCTTCGGCAAACCGGCGTCGTCCAGTGCACGTGCCAGCGCGAGCGCCGTTGCGGGGCTTTCCTCGCCGGGTTTGATGATGACGCTGCATCCGGCGGCGAGTGCGGCGGAGAGCTTGCGCGCCGGGGTGATCGCGGGAAAATTCCAAGGCGTGAATGCGGCGACGGGCCCGATCGCCTGTTTTTTCACGAGCTGTTGCACGCCCGGGCGGTTGGATGGCACCACGCGGCCGTCGATGCGACGAGCCTCTTCGGCGAACCATTCGAAATAGTCGGCGGCACGCAGGACTTCGTCGCGGCTTTCTGCCAGTGGTTTGCCTTCCTCGAGCGTCATGACGGTCGCGATGTGCTCGGCGCGCTCGCGCATCAGTTCCGCCGCACGCTTCAGAATGCGCGCGCGTTCGGCAGGCACGGTGTTGCGCCAGACGTCAAAAGCCGGTGCGGTGGCCTGCAGGGCGCGATCCAGATCGGCTGCCGTCGCCAGCGGGACGCGCCCGATCTCGATTTGCGTGGCGGGGTTGATCACCGGCGCCGTTTCGCGTTCGCTCGTACCGATCCATTCGCCGTTGATGAAAAGATGAAGCGCGTCGTAACTGATGTCCATGGTATTAGCCTTTATGGTTAGGATTGCGATTCGATATGTGTTCGCCACGAGCCGGACAGGGGAACCTGCGCCACGCCGTATCTGGACGATTCGCCGTGGCGGGCCGAGCTCGGGTTCGATACTTCCGCGTTCTGATTGCCTGACTTCGGGACCCAGTCTAGGCGTGAAGCGGGCGGCAACTTAGAGGGGCCGGAAAGAATGAATCTTGTCTCGGGAGGGAAAATCCCGCACCAGCATGAAAGCGCATTGAAAGGATGCGCGAAAACGACAGGGGATTGCGCGCTGACTGCACGAAGCAGGCGCGGGCCCTATGATCAACAGGCTCGCGCGGGCCGAAACGCAGCGATTCGGCGATCAATTCAAAACCAGGGTGCGTAATGGACAAGGTTCACACCATGTCGGTGTTTGCGAAGGTGGTCGAGATGGGCAGTTTCACGGCTGTCGCAAACCACCTCGATACGACGGTCGGCAACATTTCCCGAGCGGTCTCGGTACTCGAGGACAATCTCAACACGCGGTTGCTGCAGCGCTCGACGCGACGGCTCGTCGTCACCGATGCGGGGCGACGTTTTTACGAGCGCAGCATTGCGATCCTCTCGGACATCGAACGGGCAGAAGCGGAAGCGCGCGATGCGCTGCTGGAGCCGCGCGGCGTGTTGCGCGTGCATGCGGTGCCAGGATTAGGCCGTCAACTCGTTTCGCAAGCCGTGCTTGCCTATCGGAACGCATACCCGGAGGTATCGGTCGATCTCATGCTGTCGCAGCGGATGCCGAACCTGCTCGAAGAGCAACTCGACGTGGCGATCGTGATTGCGCGCACGCTGCCGGACTCGGCGTATGTGAGCCAGAAGATCGGCGTCAGCCATTGCATTCTGGCGGCGTCGCCCGAGTATCTGGCGCATCGTCCGGCTCCCGCGTGCGTGGAAGACCTCGTCGACCACACATGTGTGCTCCTGAGCACGGTCGATTACGCGCCCGACGAATGGCGTCTGCAAGGCAGGGCCGGCGAGGCGGTGTATCGTCCGGCGGGATCGCACTTCAGCGTCAACGACATGGATGCGATGTCCACGGTACTGCGCGAGGGCGCGGGGATCGGGCTGATCGCCGCCTTCTCGGCAATCGACGATTTGCGTAAAGGATCGCTCGTTCGCGTGCTGCCTGAATTCCACACCGCCCAGCGCAACGTCTATGCGGTGTATTCGTCCCGTCAGTTCGTCGACGCGAAGATCAAACGGTTCATCGATGTCCTTAAGTTGCGGGTAGGCGACCGGTTGGAGGCGTATGCGGAGGAGCTCGCCATCACGGTCGTATGACCCGCCTCACGGCCGGCATGGTCGGGCAGGTCGAGCGATGACCGACCGGGAACGCGTTTCCGGCGCCGAACGCGCGCGGCGGTGGTCCAGTGACTGCAACTAACGGTCAAGTCGTCCGGCGTTGACGGACGGTGTGGCGACGCCATCGCCGCACCGCTCAATGCGGACTGTCTTCAGCCCGCAGTGCCCGCAAGAGTTCCCCGGCGGCCTTGCCGAGCCCCGTATGTTTCGGCCGCCGCAGATACACAGGCAGCGGCAGCCCGTTGCGAATGTTCGCGAAGACGAGCGGTGCGAGTTCGCCGTCCGCCACATACCGGTCGATGATCGATTCCGGCAAGTTCGCCCAGCCATGACCGGCCTTCACGAGCGCGATCGCGGTCGCCATGTCGGTCACCTTCCACGTGCGGTTGCCGATAAGCGGCCGCACGTCGGTGAGCGGCCGCTCCGGATCGGCGATCACGATCTGCCGAAACCCCGACAAGCGCTCGATCGCCTCCGGATGCGCGGCTTCGGCAATCGCCGGATGGCCGGGCGCGGCGACCGCGATCAGCGTCTCGGTCCACAGCGCGTGAATCTGTTCCTGCGGATGAAGATCGAGCCCGCCGTACGCGACGCAAAGATCGACGGCCCCGCGATGCAGCGCGTCGACGATCGCATCCTGCGGTGCGGTGACGACGCTGACCGCGAGCGCCGGATATTTCGCGGCGACGGCGGCCAGCGCGCGCGCAATCGGCGCACCGTCGATTTCGGCCGCGAGCCCGAGTCGCAGCGTGTCCTCGACACCCTCCGACAAGTGCTGCGCATGCGCACGCAGCGCATGCAGCCGTTCGGCGATCGCGCGCGCGTCGGGCAGCAGCGCGGCCATCGCGGCGGTCGGCGTCGGCTCGCGCGTGCCGCGGTCGAACAGCACGAGGTCGAGTTCGGCCTCGAGGTTCGCGATCGCCATGCTGACCGCCGACGGCGTGCGGCCGAGCGCACGCGCGGCCGCCGAGAACGAGCCTTCGTCGATGACGGTCAGCAGCATGTCGATGTGATCGCTGGTCAGCATGGTCGGCCGCCTCCTGTCAGAAAAATTGAAAGGACCTGACTTTTACGGACGAAGTGTCCGCTGTAGTCTCGCCACCTTGTTCGAAACGAAGGTGGTCGGTCATGCAAGGATGGAAGAGACGCATAGTCTACGTCGTGATGTTCGAGGTGCTCGGCATCCTCGTCGCGTCGTCGGTGCTCGGCATGCTGAGCGGCGCGAGCGCGGCGACGAGCGGCCTGCTCGGCGTGATGATCTCGACGACGGGCGTCACCGTCAATTTTCTGTACAACCTTGGGTTCGAGGCGTGGGAGCGGCGGCGCACCGAAACGACGCGCACCGTCGGGCGACGTGTCGCGCATGCGATCGGGTTTCAGGTCGCGCTCGTGACGTTCCTGATTCCGTTGATCGCGTGGTGGCTCGACGTGTCGTTATGGCAGGCGTTCCTGTACGACGCGGTGCTGATCGTGTTCTTCCCGATCTTCACGTTCACGTACAACTGGGCGTTCGACAGCGTGTTCGGGTTGCCGGATGCGGTGACGCGCAAGGCGGCATCGGCTGCGTGATGCAGGGGGATGTGAAACGATGCGGATTGCCCGCGCCGTTTCGCTTCCGCAGGAGAGGGGAAGGCCGGGCGGCGCGCATGCCGCCCGCTCGCGTTACGCGGCGACGAACTCGTGCACGTAACGGTTGAACACGGCGGGGCTCGCCGCGTTCATCCCGTGCGATGCGCCGGCGACGGTCTGCCGTTGCGCATTGCCGATCCACTGCGTCAGCGTATCGACGTTGTGGCGGAACATCTTCGGGCTGCGCTGGCCGTCGATCAGCAGCGTGCGGCACGCGATGTCGCCGGCCGTGTGCTGCGAGTATGCGGGCAGCGGGTCGCGCAACTGCTTCGGCAGCGTGCTTGCGTTGTCGATCGCCATCGTGCGGAAACGCGACGTGCTTTTCTTCCACGCGCCGGGCAGGCTCACGGAATCGACGAACATCTCGAGGCCCGCTTCGACGTCGCCTTGCCCGATCAGGCTTACGGCCTTCGTGCGCAGCGCGATCGCGGCGGCCGGCAGCGCGGCTTCGCGCACGCCCGGCTGTTGCAGCGGGCCGCCCGGATCGGCGAGCGTCAGCGATTCGACGAGTTGCGGATGCTGGCGCGCGACGTTGAACGCGACGCTGCCGCCGCGCGAGTGGCCGACCAGATGCACGGGGCCGAGATCGAGCGCGTCGATGAACTCGGCGAGCTCGTCGACGTGGTTCTGCCAGCTGAACTCGTCCTGGATGCCCGCTTCGACGGCCGGCCAGTAATGGCTGAGGCTCGGCGCGATGCAGCGGTAGTGGGCCGACAGCGACGCGAGCTGCGGATCCCAGTAGCGGTAGTCGCACAGCGAGCCGTGCACGAACACCATCGGCGCGCCGCTGCCCCGCTCGACATACGGCAGGCTGATGCCTGACGAAAGCGTCGCAAATTGCAGGTCGGGGTTCGCGAGCACGGACGGCTCGATTCGCATGTTCATGACTGAAAGACTCAAAGGTGCGTCAACACGACGCAACTATGCATCACGGCAACCTGCAAGGAAAACGCATAATTTTCATCGTGACGATCAATTTTTTTGATGGCTCGGCCGCAAACCCTTGTCGGAAGGGGATGGGTGCCGATGCTTTCAATCGTCTAACGATTGGCCGTGAAGCCGGACAGGCCCGGAAAGGCGCGTGCGACGGCCTGCGCACCCGTGCACCGCAACCAGGAAAACGGGGAATCGGGAAGGACGCGCGCCGCGAACGCGGCCCGCGTTTCAGCGCACCGCCAGCGCGGGCGCGGTCTGAAGTTCGACGGGGAGGTCGTTGTCGGCCGCGAACTGCATCGCGAAGTCGAAGGCGTCCGCGCATACGGTGCGCAATTCGTCAGACACGAACAGGCATTTGACGCCGCGGTCGACGACCGGCATCGCGAGCCGCGACAGCGCGCACGGATAGCCGGGCCGCCGCTCGCCGACGAACAGCGTGATGACGCCCGCGAGGCGCTCGGGCCAGTCGCTCGGGCGGAAGGTTTTCTGCGCGCGCGTGACGCCGCGGATCAGGTGGCCGGCGACGCGGCCGTGTTCGGTGATGTCGATGCGATCCATGCTGTCGTGCGTGTCCTCGTTCGCGTCATTCGCCGCCATCGGCCGCCGCGTCGCCGCGCGCGGGAATCCGCAGGTTGCGCAGCTTGTGATAGAGCGTCTTCTTCGGCATGCCGAGCGCTTCGCTGGCCTCCGCGACGTTGCCGTTGTGACGCTGCAGCATGTCCTCGATCAGCATCCGCTCGAAATACGCGAGCTGCTCCGCGAGCGTGCCGCCCGCGGCCGGCGTGCCGCCGGACGACAGCAGGCTGTCGCCGGTCAGCCCGAGCACGAAGCGGTCGGCCACGTTCTGCAGCTCGCGCACGTTGCCGGGCCATGCGTGCGTCATCAGTTCGGATACCTGCGCGGCCGTGACGACCGGCGCCGGCTGCCCGAAGCGCCGTGCGGCCGCGAGCACGAAATGCTCGAACAGCAGCGGCACGTCTTCGCGCCGCTCGCGCAGCGGCGGCAGCTCGATCTGCGCGACGTTGAGGCGATACAAAAGGTCGGCGCGGAAGCGGCCGTCGGCCGCCAATTCGGCAAGATCGGCCTTCGACGCGGCGACCACGCGGCAGTCCACCGGAATCAGCTCGTTCGCGCCGAGCCGCTCGACCACGCGCTCCTGCAGCACGCGCAGCATCTTGACCTGCAGCGGAACCGGCATCGTCTCGATCTCGTCGAGGAACAGCGTGCCGCCGTCCGCCCATTCGATCTTGCCGATGCGCTTCTTGATCGCACCCGTGAACGCGCCGGCCTCGTGGCCGAACAGTTCGCTTTCGAAGACCTGCTCGGGCAGGCCGCCGCAGTTCAGCGCGACGAAATGCGCGTCGCGCCGGCCGCCGAAGTCGTGCAGGCTGCGCGCGATCAGTTCCTTGCCGGTGCCCGTTTCGCCGGTGATCAGCACCGACACCGACGTATCGGCGAGGCGCAGGATCTTCTTGCGCACGTCGGCCATCGCAGGCGACTTGCCGAGCACGAACGCCTCGATGCCCTGCCAGTTGTTCAGCGCCGCGCGCAGGCCCTGCACCTCGAGCGTCAGGCGGCGCTTCTCGACCGCGCGCGCGACGCGCCCCGCGATCACGTCCGACGAGAACGGCTTCTCGATGAAGTCGTACGCGCCGACCTGCATCGCGCCGACGGCCGTCGAGATATCGGCGTGGCCGCTGATCAGCACGACGGGAATCTGCGCGTCGATGGCCATCACGCGATCGAGCAGCTGCAGCCCGTCGATGCCCGGCATCCGCACGTCCGACACGATCACGACCGGCGCGCCGGGCGCAACGTGATGAAGCGCGTCGGCGGCCGACGCGAAGGCATCGACCGCGAAGCCGGCAAGCGCCACCGCCTGCTCGACGCCGATCCGGACGTTTTCATCGTCCTCGACGACCAGCACCCGAATCTCATCTTCCATGCTCTGTCCTTTGCAGCGTTGCCGCCGCGAATTCGATACTGAACTGCGCGCCGCCTTCGTCGCGGTTCGTCGCGGCGATCTTCGCGCCGAACGCCTCGACGATGCGCGACGTGATCGCGAGGCCGAGCCCGAGGCCCTGGCCGCGCGGCTTGGTCGTGACGAACGGCTCGAACAGGTGCGGCAGCACCTCGGGCGCGATGCCCGCGCCGCTGTCGGCGACCGTGACGCGCACACGGCCGGCTTCGTCCGGCCCGGTGGCCTCGATGACGATGCGGCGCACGGGCGCGTCGCGGACCGCGTCGAGCGCGTTGCCGAGAAGATTCACGATCACCTGCTGCAACTGGCTCGATTCGGCCGACACGGCGGTGCCGGGCGCGATATGCACGTCGAGTTGCACGCCTTCGTCGCGGATCCGCGCATCGTAGATGAGCCGCGCATGTGCGACGGCCTCGTTCAGCGAGACCGCGACGCGCTCGACGTCGGGCTTGCGCGCGAAGGTCTTCAGCTCGCCGGTGAGCACGGCCATGCTGTCGACGAGCTTGCCGATCCGTTCGAGATTGGCGAGCGCCGGCGCCGGCTGGCCGCGCTCGAAGAACGTGCGCGCGTTGTCGCACAGCGTGCGGATCGCGACGAGCGGCTGGTTCAGCTCGTGCGTGAGGCCGGCGGCCATCTGCCCGAGCACCGCGAGCTTGCCCGCATGCACGACTTCCTGCTGCGACGCGCGCAGCCGCTGCTCGGTGCGCTCGCGCTCGACGATCTCGCGCTGCATCCGTTCGTTCGCGGCCGTCAGCGCGGCCGTGCGCTGCGCGACGGTCAGCTCGAGCCGGTCGTTCGCGCGCCGCAGCGCGTCCTGCGCGTTCAGTCGCGCGACGATCGCGCGGCGGCGCTGGATCGCGTAACCGGCCAGGAGCGCGGCGATCAGGAACGCGCCGGTGACGAACACGAAGGCCGTCTGCTGCTGGCGCCGCGCCCCCGCGATGTCGAGCAGCACCATCAGCGAATCGCCGGCCTGCGGCGCGGGGCGCGACATCACGAGATAGCGTGTGGTGCGGCCGGCGTGGCGCGGATCGGGGAAGGTGCCGAACCATGCGGCCGCGCTGCGGTCGCCGATGCGGCGGTACGGCAGCGCGTCGACGGTGCGGCCCGCGTACTGTCGCGACGCCTGGATGTCGCGCTGCTGCTGCGCGGTGATCGGGCGCAGCGCGGTGAATTTCCACGCGGGTTCGGTCGAGATCACGACCACGCCGTTACCGTCGACGACCATCGCGGCGACGCCCGGCGCGCGCCACGCCGATTCGAGCGGATCGACGCTGATCTTCACGGCGGCGACGCCGATCGGCACGCCGTCGTCGCGCACCGCGCTCGCGAAGTAGACGCCCGGCACGCCGGTATTGGTGCCGATGCCGAAGAAGCGGCCGCTGCCGCGCGCGAGCGCGTCCTTGAAATACGGCCGGTACGACACGTTGGTGCCGACGAAGCTGAGCGTCTCGTTCCAGTTGCTGGCGGCGATCACGTCGCCCTGCAGGTCGATCACGTCGACCGCGCCGCTGCCCGCGTCGCGGTTCACGGCTTCGAGGTACGTGTCGACCGTGTGCACGAGCTCGGGGGCATCGTGCGGCGCGGCTTTCAGCATCGCGCGCACGCGGTCCTGCCGCGCGACCAGGCCGGGCAGGATCTCGAAGCGGCCGAGTTCGCTCTTCAGGCTCGATGCATACAGGTCGAGCCGGTGCGCGCCGGTTTCCTCGAGCGCGTCGATCGCGCGTTCCCACGCGAAATCGACGGCCGCGGCCGCCACGCACACGTACAGCACGCCGGCCGATGCCCAGCCCCACCACGGGATTCCCTTGAAGCTCTTCTGCACGTTCGCCCTCATCGAAGCCCGCAACCGGCCGCCCGGAGCGACGCCCCGAACGACGCGCGCCGCGCGCCGGCAAGGCCGGCGGCGGCGCGTGCGAAGCGGCCTGCGCGACGGAGCGCGCGGCGGCGCGTCATCCGAAGTGTGCGATCAGGATCAGCGTGACCGTGACGACGATCGCGCCGCCGATGCGGGTCGCGATCTGCGCGAACGGCATCAGCTGCATCCGGTTCGCGGCCGTGAGGATCGCGACGTCGCCGGTGCCGCCTTGCCCGCTGTGGCAGGCGTTCACGATTGCGGTGTCGATAGGGTACATCTTCATCAGGCGGCCGACCACGAAACCGGTGCCCATCAGCGTCGCGACGGTCGACACGATCGTGACCACGTTGACGATCGTGAACGCGGCGGTCAGCTTGTCCCACGGCGTCATCGCGACGCCGATCGCGAACAGCAGCGGGTACGTGACGGCGGTCGAGAAGAACTTGTAGACGACGAACGCGCCTTCCTGCAGCGGCGGCGACACCGCGCGCGCAAGCTTCACGAGCACCGCGAGGAACAGCATCGCGACCGGCGCGGGCAGGCCGAACAGCTTGTGCGCCATCAGGCCGACCAGGTACAGCGTGATCGCCGTGATGCCGGCGCCCGCGATGTGCGAGACGTCGACGTGGCCGCGGATTTCCTCGTTCTCGGGCGTCATGTCGCCCGATTCGCCGACCTGCAGGCGGCCGTTGCCGGTCAGGTGCGGGAAGCGCTTGCCGAGCATGTCGAGCGCGCCCGACAGGATGATCGCGGTCAGGCTGCCGAGCATCACCGGCGGCAGCACCATCGCGAACATCTCGCCTTGCGGCAGGTGCATCAGTTCCGAATAGCCGATCGACAGCGGAATCGCGCCTTCGCCGACGCCGCCCGCCATGATCGGCACGACGATGTACAGCAGCGTGTGGCGCGCGCCGAGGCCGAGCGCGGTACCCACCGCCGTGCCGACGATCGCGGCCGCGACCGAGCCGGCCGCGAGCGGGATGAAGATCTTCACGAAGCCCTGGATCAGCACGCGCCGGTCCATGCTCAGGATGCTGCCGACGATGATCGACGCGATGAACAGGTACAGGAAGTTGGTCGACTTCGTGAATTCGACCGTCAGGTTCAGCACCGGCTTCGGCAGCACGTGGTAGTACGTGAGCGCCGACGGCACGAAGGTCGCGAAGATTGCGGCGGCGCCGATGTTGCGCAGGAGCGGCAGGCGCTTGCCCAGTTCCGCACAGGTGAAGCCGAAGAACGCGAGCACCGCGATCGCCATCGAGATCTCGCCGGGCACCTTGCCGGTGACCGAGAAGCCGACGATCAGCGCAAGCAGGATGAAATAGACGGGCAGCGGGATGATGCCGATGCGGATTTCCATCAGCTTCCACCAGCCTTCCGGCCAGAAGCGCTCGCGCGGGGCGGCGACGGCGTTGGAAACCGGCTCCGGATGGGACGGGGTATGGATAGAGGTCTGCAAGACGTGTCTCCTGATGTTGGAATGCCTGCATCGCTTCGCGGCATCGTGTGCCGTCTATTACGCAACCCCCATGCCAGAAATGCAGCCTGCCGGAATATTTTTAATCCATTGATTCATAAGGGATTTGTTTCGTCTGCGGAAATGGCGGCCCGGCCGGCTGGCCGAGATTTCGGAATTCGCCCGGCGTCCAGGCCGAGATTTCGGCCGGGCGCCCGGTCGGGCCGCCGATCCTGCGTGGCCGCCGCCCATATCGCCGCGCGCGATTTTCTTCGCACAATCGCTTCGTAGACCGTCCCCGCTCCGCTCTCTATCATCGGCTGATCCTTTTCCGACGTGCTTGACCCTTGTCCGGAGAACGCCCGCGCGTTCGCCGCGGCGTCGCTCATCCGTCGATACCGTCTTTGGACAGGAGAGTGGTTCCCATGCTGCATGCCGTTTTTTCCGCCCGTCTTTCCGCCGGCCGCGTCGCGCGCCTGCTGGCCGCCGCCCTGCTCGGCGTCGCACTGCTCAATGGTGCGCGGGCCGACACCGCGCCGCTGAAGGTCGGCATTTCGACGAGCCCGCAGATCGAGGCGCTGAAGGTTGCCGCCAAGGAGGCGAAGGCGCAGGGGCTCGACGTGCGGATCGTCGAATTCACCGACTGGAATACGCCGAACGCGGCGCTCGCGAACAAGGACATCGACGTCAACTACTTCCAGCACATCCCGTTCCTCGAGAACGCGAACAAGCAGGGCGGCTACAACTTCGTGTCGATCGCGCCCGGCACGATCATGAAGATCGGCCTCTATTCGAAGAAGGTGAAAAGCTTCAGCGAGCTGAAGGACGGCGCGAAGGTCGCGATCGCGAACGATCCGGTGAACGGCGGGCGCGGGTTGCTGCTGCTGCAGCGCGCGGGGCTCATCAAGCTGAAGCCGGGCGCCGACTACCGTGCGACGACGCACGACATCGTGTCGAACCCGAAGCACCTGAAGATCATCCCGCTCGAGGCGTCGCAACTCGCGCGTTCGCTCGACGACGTCGATCTCGCGCAGGGCTACCCGAGCTTCATCAAGCTCGCCGGCACGACCGACCCGAACAGCGCGCTGCTGTTCGACGGCACCGAGAACAAGATCTTCGCGATCCAGTGGGTCGTGCGGCCGGACAGCGTGAACGATCCGCGCATCCGCAAGTTCATCGCGATCTATCAGCAGTCGCCGGCCGTGCGCCGTGCACTCGACAACGCGTTCGGCTCGCTGTACGCGATCGCGTGGTGACGGAGGCGCTCACATGACGACGGCGAACCGCAAGAAGATCCTGCTCAACGCGTTCAACATGAACTGCGTCGGGCACATCAACCATGGGCTGTGGACGCATCCGCGCGACCGCTCCGCACACTACACCGATCTCGACTACTGGGCCGACCTCGCGAAAACGCTCGAACGCGGCAAGTTCGACGGGATCTTCCTCGCGGACATCGTCGGCGTGTACGACGTGTTCGGCGGCGGCCCCGATGCCGCGCTGCGCGAATCGGTGCAGGTGCCCGTCAACGATCCGCTGCTGCTGGTGCCCGCGATGGCGCAGGTCACGCGGCATCTCGGCTTCGGCGTGACCGCGAACCTGACCTACGAGCCGCCTTACCTGTTCGCGCGCCGCATGTCGACGCTCGATCACCTGACGAAGGGGCGCGTGGGCTGGAACATCGTCACCGGTTATCTCGACAGTGCCGCACGCGGGATGGGCCTCGCGCAGCAGATCGGCCACGACGACCGCTACGAGCGCGCGGACGACTACATGGACGTCGTCTACAAGCTGTGGGAGCAGAGCTGGGACGACGACGCGGTGATCCGCGATGCGCAGGCGCGCGTGTTCGCGCAGCCGGGCAAGGTGCGGCGCGTGAAGCACGACGGGCCGTTCTATTCGATCGATGCGATCCACCTGAGCGAGCCGTCGCTGCAGCGCACGCCGGTGCTGTACCAGGCCGGTTCGTCCGCGCGCGGCGTCGAGTTCGCGGGCCGTCACGCCGAATGCGTGTTCGTGAACGGGCAGAGCAAGGCCGCAGCGCGTGCGGCGGCGCTCGACATCCGTGCGGCTGCCGCGCGGCAGGGGCGCGATCCGGCGTCGATCAGGATCTTTGCCGGCGTGAGCGTCGTGACGGCCGAGACCGAACTTCTCGCGCGCGAGAAGTTCGACGAATACCGGCGCTACGCGAGCCCGGAAGCCGGCCTCGCGCATTTCGCGAGTTCGACCGGCATCGACTTCGCGAAGTACGGCCTCGACGAACCGATCTCGTACGTGCAGACCGACTCGATCCAGTCGGCCGTCGACGCGATCTCGCGCAAGAGCACGACCGGCACGTGGACCGTGCGGCGGATGCTCGAACAGATGTCGCTCGGCGGCCGGTATGCGCCGATCGTCGGCTCGCCGTCGCAGGTCGCGGACGAACTGCAGTCGTGGATCGACGAGACGGGCATCGACGGTTTCAACCTGACGCGCACCGTGATGCCCGAGTCGTTCGAGGATTTCGTCGACTGGGTCGTGCCCGAGTTGCAGAACCGCGGCGTCTACAAGGAAGACTACGATCCCGCGCCGACGCTGCGCGAGAAGCTGTTCGGCGCGGGCCCGCGCCTGCCCGCGTGGCACACGGGCGCGCAGCACCGGCCGGCTGCCGTGCCGGCATCCGAACCCGCGCATCCCGCGCATGCCTGAACGTGACGGAGCGAAGCGATGACGCAATTGTTCGATACGCTGGGTTTCGTCGATGCATCGGCCGCGCGTGCCGGCACCGTTGCCGGCCCGCATGACGCGGCGGCCGCGGCGGCCGCCGGTGGCGCCGCCGTGTCGCTGGAGCAGGTCGGCAAGGTGTTCGCGACGCCGCGCGGCCAGGCCGCCGCGCTGCGCGACGTGACGCTCGACGTGCGGCGCGGCGAGGTGTTCGGGATCATCGGCCGCAGCGGCGCGGGGAAGTCGACGCTGCTGCGGCTCGTGAACGGGCTCGAGCGGCCGAGCTCGGGCCGCGTGCGCGTGCAGGGCGTCGACGTCGGCGCGCTCGACGAGGACGGGCTCGTCGCGCTGCGGCGTCGCACCGGCATGGTGTTCCAGCATTTCAACCTGCTGTCCGCGAAGACGGTGTTCGAGAACGTCGCGCTGCCGCTGAAGATTGCCGGCGTGCCGAAGGCCGAGCGCGTGCGCAAGGTCGAGGCGCTGCTCGAACTCGTCGGGCTCGCCGCGAAACGCGACGCGTATCCGGCCAGCCTGTCGGGCGGGCAGAAGCAGCGCGTCGGCATTGCCCGCGCGCTCGTGCACGATCCCGAGGTCCTGCTGTGCGACGAGGCGACCTCGGCGCTCGATCCCGAGACGACGCAGTCGATCCTCGCGCTGCTCGCCGACATCAACCGTCGCCTCGGGCTGACGATCGTGCTGATCACGCACGAGATGGAAGTGATCCGCGCGGTGTGCGACACGGTCGCGGTGATCGAACAAGGCGAAGTCGTCGAAACGGGCCCCGTGTGGCGCGTGTTCGGCGATCCGCGCCACGGCGCGACGCGCGCGCTGCTCAGCACGCTCGTGCACGACCTGCCGGCCGAACTGGCCGCGCGCGTGCAGCCGCTGCCCGAGCAGGCCGCGCTGCCCGACGGCGCACAGGTCGTGCTCGACGTCCGTTATACGGGCGAGAGCGGCGGCGAGCCGGATGTCGGCGCGCTCGCGGCGGCGCTCGGCGGCTCGGTGCGTTTCCTGCATGGCGGGATCGAGCGCATCCAGGGGCATGCGCAAGGGCGGCTCGTGATCGCGGCGGCGCC